>CAYGXY010000089.1:0-3016 GCA_964354045.1 uncultured Dehalococcoidales bacterium | reverse complement strand
ACCACAACGGCACCGGCCCCATCGCCGAAAAGCACACAAGTAGAACGATCAGTCCAATCGATGGCCCGCGTAAGCGACTCGCTGCCAACTACCAGTATGTTTTTGTAAGCTCCCGATGCGATAAACTGGTAAGCAGTAACTTAAGCATACAACGAACCGCTGCACCATGCCATCGCGTCAATAGCAGCGGCTTTGCTGGCTCCGATAGCATGCTGAACATATGCCGCTGAGGCTGGCACTATCCTATCGGGGCTGCACGTGGCCAGAATGATCAGATCGAGGTCCTGTGGTCGAAGCCCGGCTACTTCCAGGGCTTTCTTCCCCGCCGCCACCGCCATGGTCGACGTGGCTTCATCATCGCCCACAATATGTCGCTCTCTGATGCCGGTGCGGGTCACAATCCAATCGTCCGAAGTATCCACCAGCTTTTCCAGTTCGCTGTTCTTCATCACGCGTTCCGGCAGATACTTCCCCCACCCTGTGATACTTGCGTACGCCATTTAAATTTTATCCTTTTTCAAGCTGCCTGAAGTATATCAAAGCGCTACTATGCAGTCAATACGAACGAACGTTACAGCAACCCCTTGGAAAGAGGTGTCCTTCCGCGGAAGGATTAGGGGTATCCCCTAAATCTTTTATACTTCCCCCAAGTTTGGGGGAACAGAGGGGGTTAGATAATAAATCGACCCATACCTCGACAACTAGGGATGCAAGATTCCCCCTGCCGGATGTTTGGTGATAATCCAACCACAGATTAAAAAGAGGTTCAGGAGAAAGTCTCCTGACGGGGGAACTGGGGGTGTCCCCCATTTTAATAAATTCCCCCATGAGTGGGGGATACAGGGGGTTGATAAGCCTTAAACCCTAGCGCAATCCTCCCACCAGTAATAAAGAAGGGCGGAGCACATGCGCCCCGCCCTCGTCAGCATTACATATCGATTCGATTAAACCTCGCGGAACTCGCCCTCAACGGTCCCATCGTCCGATGGCTTATCACCTCCAGGAGGTGGCGGAGGCGCTCCGCCGTCGGGGCCTTGCTGCTGTCCCTGCCCCTGCTGGTATATCGCGGCGCCGATCTGCTGCAGTATATCCGAGAGCTCCTGCATCGTTCTCTTTATATCGTTGGTATTGTTTGCGTTGATCGCATCACGAACACTTTTTATCTTCTCTTCAGCCTTTTGCTTCAGATCCGCCGCTATTTTACTACCCTGCTCTTTCAGTGTCTTCTCGGCAGTATAGGCCATGGTATCGGCAGTATTCTTAGTTTCCACCTCTTCGCGCCGTTTGGCATCCTCGGACGCGTGCATATCAGCCTGCCGCTTCATCTTCTCTACCTCATCCTTCGAGAGCCCGCTCGACGCAGTTATTACGATCTTCTGTTCTTTGCCAGTACCTTTATCATGCGCCTTCACGCTTACAATGCCATTTGCATCAATATCGAATGAAACCTCAACCTGAGGCATACCGCGCGGGGCAGGCACTATTCCATCAAGCATGAATCGGCCTAATGTCTTATTATCGTTCGCCATGGCGCGTTCGCCCTGCAAAACATGTATCTCCACACCCGTCTGTCCATCGGATGCGGTCGAAAATATCTGGCTCTTGGCCGTCGGAATAGTGGTGTTCCTCGGTATAAGCGGTGTCATTACTCCACCAAGTGTTTCGATACCCAGCGTCAGCGGCGTAACATCGAGGAGCAGAACGTCACTGACCTCTCCCTTCAGCACCCCTCCCTGTATCGCTGCGCCCATAGCTACAACTTCATCGGGATTTACGCTCTTATTGGGCTCCTTGCCGAATATCTCTTTAACCTTCTGCTGCACTAGAGGCATCCTGGTCTGACCGCCAACAAGTATCACCTCTTGTATTTGTTTTGCAGTAAGCCCCGCATCGGAAAGTGCCTGCTTGCATGGCCCGGCAGTCTTTTCCACCAGTTCCATAACTAATTGCTCAAGTTTAGCCCTGGTCAGCGTTATATTTAAATGTCTGGGACCGGTTGCATCAGCTGTGATGAACGGCAGACTGACCTCGGTCTGCATTACGGTGGAAAGTTCACACTTGGCCTTTTCAGCAGCCTCCTTCAATCGCTGCAGCGCCATCTTATCCTGCCTTAAATCTATACCCTGATCCTTTTTAAATTCATTACAGAGCCAATCCATGACGCACTGATCGAAGTCATCTCCGCCAAGATGAGTATCCCCACTGGTGGATTTAACCTGGAATGTGCCCTCGCCCAGCTCTAATATAGAGACATCAAATGTACCGCCGCCAAGGTCATACACAACTACGACTTCATCTTTCTTTTTGTCCAAGCCATATGCCAGCGCCGCAGCCGTGGGTTCGTTGATTATCCTGAGCACTTTCAGCCCGGCGATCTCGCCCGCATCCTTGGTTGCCTGCCTCTGGCTATCATTAAAGTAAGCAGGAACGGTGATAACGGCTTCAGTTACTTTCTCACCAAGATAGGCCTCGGCGTCCTGCTTCACCTTCTGCAGTATCATGGCGGAAATCTCCTGCGGGCTATGCTCCTTACCACCCATCAACACGCGAACTTCATTATTCGGCCCTTTAGTCACCTTGTATGACTTACGGCGGGCATCCTCCTCCACCGGCAATTCTCGTCCAGCCGGCTCGCCCCATTTGCGCCCCATAAATCGTTTAATACTATATATAGTATTTTCGGGATTTGTTATAGACTGCCGCTTTGCTATCTGGCCTACCAGCCTCTCCCCCGACTTACTCACAGCTACAATAGATGGTGTAAGCCGCGATCCTTCAGCATTTGTTATTATAGTAGGCTCCCCTCCCTCCATCACCGCCACTTCGCTAAGCGTTGTTCCCAAATCTATCCCTATGACCTTTCCCATTTCTACACCTCCATAATATAGAATAATTACACTTGTCTATCTCAACGATTGTTTCATTCGGTTTCAACGAGTTCATCGCTTGAATTAGAGCTTTGGCCGCTGCCTACTTTCACCATCGCGGGACGAAGAACCCGATTGTTCATCATATA
>CAYGXY010000088.1:0-4371 GCA_964354045.1 uncultured Dehalococcoidales bacterium | reverse complement strand
GAACTTCTCACCGTCATCGCCCATCACGATTATCCTATCGCCGTCCTCTGTGGCCAGTGATTTCAGATATTCGATCACCTCTTTTACGTCGTGCCATGGTATGCTATAGCGCAGCTTTTTGCTGCTGGCGAAAACCTTGACGGGGCAGCCTTCCTCCTCTGTGACGTAATAGCCGAGCAACTGATCATCCGAGAGCCCCACCATCTTGAAGTGGTTGTCGTCGACGACGGTCCACTTTACGCCGGCCTGCGCCAGCGGCTTCGGCAGCTGTGGCTCCCAGACCCTCTCGGCGAGCCACATGCCGGACGGTGAATAGCTGAAGCGCTCATTGATCGCCGAGCTGAGTTTGGCAATCTGCCCTAGCTTGTCAGCATCCGGGATCATGGGCAGTATCGGCTCATAGTATCCGCCGGTCATGATCTCAACCTGGTTCCTGCGTACCAGCGCCGCGATGCGCTCCAGAAAATCGGGACGGTTCTCGATAAGCCAGTCTAGCAGGCAGCCGCTGTAGTGCAGCGAGATGCGCACGCCGGGGTGTCTCTCCAGCGCTTCTATCAGTGGAAGATAAGATTGCTTGTATGCTAGCTCGAAGACGTGAGAGAAGTTATCGCCCGGTTGGTGGTTGTGTATTGCAAGACCGAGATAGAGTTTTTTCATTTAAAAATCATTTCGGCACGGATGCCTGCTCGACAGCCGGTTGCGGATGGCCGTTGAGGTAGGCTGCGCGAAGCTTATCCACTTCACCGGAGTATTGCCACTGTAAAGTTTTGTTTTTGATATCGCTATAAAGCTCCTGCGCCTGGTCAAGCACATCGTTCGGCAGCTTCTCTTTCACCGTCTTGATGCATTCGACCAGCATCCTGGCGCCACGCTCGATCATGTCGGTGTCCCACTCGGGTCTGCAGCTGGCTCCAAAATACTGGCAGCTATGGAGCCCCTGGTCCAGTAGATTTCGCGCATAACGGAATTGTGCACTTTCATTTTGAAGGCTGCTTATCGCATCGATGGCGAGATTGGTAAGCTGCCATTGCAGCTTATGCAGTTCGTTGCTTGGATCGAGCCAACTTTGGTAAGGTGTTCCCCTCGCCATTTCATCCTTGCATGTGTTCCATGAAGAAGGTAATGGATCTATCTCTTCCATATGTTTAAATGCGATTATAAGGTCTGATATAGTGCAAGTGCCTAAAGCACGACTTTTATAAATATCGTTAAGTAGCTTCTCCTGCCCCGGACGATGGTGTCCATAGACTTCGCCGTCAGTGCCCGTCAGCAGATATTCGTGCCGTTTGGTGCGTTCACCCAGCGCGTCAATGAAGCTATTTACATCTTGATACGAGCCGTATGTTATGCTGTCGCTGAAAGCGCGTTCTTTAAAAAACACATAAAAATCCTTTAATCCATTGATATTGTAAATTCTATCGCTTGGGGCATTACCCAGATTGCCGTTGATAGAGATTTCATCAACGATAATCCACCGATAACCCAGATCGGCGACGATTTGTGCTACATCTTTGCTGTAGCACATCTCTGGAGGGAAGAACCCTACAGGCTTGTATATATCACCGAAGTATTTCCGGTTGACCTCGGTGTTTAGCTTTATCTGTCGGATCATCTCAGAGCGCGGGATCAGCGGCAGGATCGGGTGATACATTGCGCTGGCGGTCAGCTCTATCTGTCCGCGTTCCGCCAGCCTTCGCAGACCATCGATTACGTCGTTTAGCCCATATCTGTCCAGCTGTTCTGTTAATGAGGCGTTGATGTTCAGCGTAATCCTGGCGCATTGGTGACAGCTCAGAATCTCCACTAGCTTCCGGTAGCACTCGCTGGCGGCCTTTCTGATGCTCTCTTCTGTCTGGGTCGGCGGTTGATAGATGTGCAAGAAATTAGCCCAATACATCTGTCCAGCCCTCCCTCTATTAGGGTGTCATGAGTATCTCGTCAGTAATTTTATTGGATATATCACGTGCCGCCACGACTTTGTAGTAGTATTCCTTTTTAACTTTGACGCTGCAGTTGCTCAGGCTGATAGCTTTATATGCATTCAGGATAACTTCATGCTGTTTTGTCAATCCTCTGTGTATCAGGTTGGCGTCCCACCACGGTCTCTTGCTGGCCCACCAGAACTGATCGCTGTGCAGCGCTGCGTCCAGCAATGACCGGGCGTTATCTGCATATTGCTTAGCGGAATTATCTTTGGCGACGGCAATAGCTTTGTTAGCCATCGCCATAGCAATATCCAGATGTTCCCACTGGTATTGATGTATCATGTTGTTCGGGCCCTTCCATAGAGGGTATGGATTGCCCGCGTCTATATCCGAATTTTCAGTGCTCCATGAAGATGCCCTGGGTTCTATCGTCTCCCCGCGCGGGAAAATATCAAGCAGGTCGCTTATGGTTACTGCTTTGATTTCCTTGCCCTCAGCTACTTCTCGAGATTGCAGAAGGCTGCCATGCTGCGCCGCCATGACTTTGGCAGGCTCCAGTTCGGATGGAGAGACGAGAGGGAGTTCGCGTTCGTTCCCGGGCTTTGCCAGTTTCTCCATGTCCGTCTCGAGTGATTGATATACCTTGGCTAGGAAAAGCTTCTCCCAATCCTGGATATGATGACCGAAGGTCTCCGCATCCATGGCTGTGATGACATATGTATCGCCTTTGCTCTTCTGACTTTTTTGCATTTGCTTCAAATGCTCGATGAATCCGAGGGCATCTATATTATGGAAGCTTATTTTATTGCTGAGTATGTTATCGCGGAAGAAAACGGCGATCCTGCTGCCGTCGGTATCGATTTGATGGATGATATTTGTCGGCCAGGCCACAGGACAGGCGACGCCGCTGATGATAATCCACTGATGACCCGAGTCGACAATGGGCTTCATTATTTCCCTGCTGTAACACAGCTCCGGGGGGAAGAAGCCCTTAGGATCATAGTATTTTCCCAGGAGGTGCTTATTAGTCTTGTGGTTGTGGCTGATCTGGCGCTCTATTTCAGATTGCGGTATTAACGGGAGGATGGGATGATATTTGCCTGAACCCGTAAACTCTACTTGACCTCGCCGAGCCAGCTCTCGAATCCCTTTTACAACGTCGTTAAATCCGTGGTCGCAGAGCATCTCTGTGAGCACGGCGTTTATATTTATTGTGACCTTGGCGTATGGGAGATCGGTGAACAGCTCCACTAACGGGCGGTAGGATTCAACACAGACCTTTCGCAGTACCCAGTGCAGTTGGGTTGGCGGCTGGTAGAAGTGCAGCAGTGGCGCCCAATAAATCAAATTAGACCTCCGAGCCGGATAAAGCAATTATATATAATAATCGCTCTATAATGCAAAACACATATCTAATAATACCGGTTTTGCTTTGTCGGCCTTATAAATCAAAGCTATTGGGTTTGGTAATACTACATGAAAGGCAGGCCACCGTCAAGTCGTGTGAGATAAATTACTGTAAAGGACGCGGTTTTTCCCGAAAGGACTTGCAAAATTATTTGTATTGAGTTATATTAGTGGCTCACTATCGACCGGGTAGATGCTTTTTACCCCTATGTGCATACTCAGGTCGTGAGTATTCTTTCAAAAGAGGTATAGTATGATTCAGGGAAGAATAACACCACAAAATACGGAATTTGTAATTCTTTGCTTTGAAGGTCCGGACCAGTACTCGATGGCGGGTGGACTGGGCGTTCGTATCGCTAATCTTTCTGCAACCTTGGCTAAAATAGGCTTTCAGACCCACCTTTTCTTTATCGGTGATCCGGCGCTGGACAGTGTTGAATTAAGGCAGAATGGCAAACTCGTACTTCACCGTATGTGCCAGTGGATCAGCAAATACCATCCCAATGGTGTTTATGAGGCGGAGGAAGCTAAACTCTACGATTACAATGAGTCTATTCCTCGCATTGTTAAGGATGACGTTGTAAAACCTGCGGTAGCTAAAGGCAAAGTGGTGGTGGTCCTCAGTGAGGAATGGCACACTGCTGAAGCCTTATGCCGCCTTAGCGACTACCTTTACTCCGATGGACTCAGGGACAAAGTGATAATGTACTGGAATGCCAACAATCTCTTCTCTTTCCATCGCATCAACTGGGGACGGTTGGGATATGTATCTACCCTTACTACTATCAGCAGGTATATGAAACATCTTATGTGGCGCATGGGCATGAATCCGCTGGTAATTCCAAACGGGATACCTAGAGAGTTGCTTCGTAAGGTTGATGAAGGCTTATCGCGTGATTTAAGAACGGCTCTCGGTGCAGAGCTAGTTTTATGCAAAGTCGCCCGCTGGGATCCGGATAAACGGTGGAACGTGGCCGTAGAGACGGCGGCAAGGCTTAAAGAAAGGGGAATACGTACCATCCTTCTGGCCAGAGGAGGC
>CAYGXY010000087.1:0-5056 GCA_964354045.1 uncultured Dehalococcoidales bacterium | reverse complement strand
TGAGATAAGCAACGCGATGGGCGATGACCCTAGTCTTGCCGCTGCCGGGGCCTGCGAGTATCAGCAGCGGCCCGTCTATAGCTTCCACCGCCTCACGCTGCGCCGGGTTCAATCCTTCACGAATATCCACCATTAGATTATAGCATCGTGAACGATAAGTGGCTAGTGATGATCATAGCTGACCTGACTGGATTGCCCGACCAACTTAGACCATGACATAGGATAGTCCCCATCTTTTCAACAATCGTCAATCAGAATCGGGAAGTCCAGAGGGATCACCCTCTGGCAGGGGTTTGGGGGTGTCCCCTAAATCTTCTTAAGTCCCCGTAGGGCGAACCTCTGTGTTTGCCCTTTAATGGGGGACTATCAGGGGGGTTGGATTAAATGTCATCATACGGCTCGACCGGATGATCCAGAAAAGGAGGCCCCTCTAGATTGCCCGATCAAGTCGGGCAATGACAGATGTGAGGGGTCCTTCCGCGGAAGGACCGGGGTCTCAGGAGTGTCCCCCATCTTTTCAACAATCGTCAATCAGAATCGGGAAGTCCAGAGGGATCACCCTCTGGCGGGGGATTTGGGGGTGTCCCCCAATCCTCTCTCAACATCCCCCATGATTGGGGGATAACAGGGGGTTGAATTAGCTCATTCTAAAAATCCCAAACTACCCCCTTGTTTTATTTAAGCAATGTTGATACATTAGGCTAATCTTATAGTAAGTCCAACTGAAGGCTTCAAAATAAGCATGAAAAGGAGAACTATATGTTCAGAAAAATTCTCGTATGCTTAGATGGTTCCAGCTTATCAGAACAGATATTGCAATACGCATCGGAGGAGGCACTTGGTGCTGACAGGGAGGTAGTGTTAATGCGCGCAGTGCCGTTATCGCACAGTACAACGATAGCGGTCCCCGGCGTCATATCGAGTATCCCCCCATCGCCACCCTCCTCGCAGCAGCTGGCCGCGGAGGAAACCGAGGCCAAAGAATACCTGGACGCTAAGGCAAAATCCCTGAAAAAGATAGGGATCAAAACGGAATGCGTGGTACTGGTAGGCAATCCGGGCGAGTCAATAGTGAACTATGCCAATAAGAACAAAATTGACCTGATTGCTATAGCCACACATGGACGCAGTGGACTGAAGAGGATGTTATTTGGCAGTGTAACGGAATACGTGATTAAGCATTCTAAGCTTCCGATCCTGCTGATCAAGCCGAAATAGTTTACTTGTATATTGCGCGAAGCTTAACGAAACTGAATTGCGAGTGAGACAATCATGATTAAGAAGTGTCCTTCCGGTACCGGAAGGACCGGGGACGTTCAGGAGTGTCTGCAAAGATCAAATCCCTGCCGACTACACGAGAGGTGCAGGAGATTTCTCTCCTGCCGGGGTGCTAGGGGTGTCCCCTAGTTTCAATAAATGTCCCCCAAAGTATGGGGGACTAACAGGGGGTTTGGATAACGATTCCCCCATGATTGGGGGAAAGCAGGGGGTTGATTAGCACACAATTTCTTATCGAGAGGTGATATATGGGTTGCACTACTTGCGGTAACACTGGTAAATGTTCCTCCTGCAGCGGCACAGGCAAATTGAAGTGTCATGTATGCAAGGGAAGAGGCGTAATGCAGACTTCCCATGACCCCCGAGGCGACATGGGTCCCAAGCAATGCACTTTTTGTCACGGCAGCAAAACCATCAAATGCTCAAATTGCAAGGGACTGGGCTGGTGCCCGGCCTGTGACGGGCGGGGGACATTCAGATAGAAAATAAAGGATCAGACAGAGTATCGCCGTCGGAGAATGAGCTGTCTCTTGTTCCCTATAATGATAAAAGCCTGTCCAGACGAAGCGTCGAGGTTACCAGAACATATATCGAAAGAGGACACGGCGTCACCCGCTCCCTGTGGGTCAACATAAGACCTCAAAACCCTTTCTTGAAGCTTATAGTGGCGGTACCTGCGGCCGCCATAATGCTGACCATGTTGATTCTTATTATGATAATAGCGGGCTTCACACTGCTTGCTGTAGCCCTGATGCTGGCATCATCCGGAAAGCCGCGCAAGGGAAATAACCGATAGAACTTGGTATTATATTAAACTGCAGGCTCCAAAGATTGAAAGGAGAATATATGCCGAAGAAGGATAATGAAGTTAAGAAAAGCGCGCCAAAAGCGCCGAAAGAGCTGAAAGATTACAGCGATCCGGTGCGTCCCATCTGCCGGCTGGAGGATCTTAGCAAGGACATGCTCGTGAAGCTGGCAAACGAATATGCCAGGGCTTATCAGCAGATGGATAACCACTGGTATGATGCTATATCCAAGAGGTACGGGGCGGAGGTCGCCCGCGAAATAGACTTTGAGGTCTGGATGAGGAACATTCCACCAACGGCCCGGCGCACTCTGGAGGCCCTGGGACACAAGGAAAATGATATGGCCGGTATTATGAAGGTCAACCAGTTCCATCCGGCTGCCGGCGGTTGCCCGTACCATTACGATTATGAGGTCGAGCTTAAGAGCCCGAAGCTCGGCATCGTGAAGGTTGCCAGATGCAAACCCATGCGGTTTCTCAGGGAGAAGGGGGACATAGAATTCCTTAGGACAATGTGCCGCAAGTGGGATATGCAGATGTTCGGGCAGTCGGCAAAGGCCATCGTTCCCGATGTGAAGTGGAGGCCGCTGGTCATCCCGCCTTATGATGCTCCCTATGAAGGTCAAGAGCCAGGCTATGACTGCATATGGGAGTTCTCGATAGAATAATATCCTTAGTATATGAGAGATTTTTTGATAGAGAGATGATGTTATGGCGGTAATATGCCCTAATTGTGGTAAATGGTATGCGACTGACAGAGTTCCTGATCAGTGTATTAAATGCGGGAAAATTATTAAGAGTCCGCCGAAGTAGATAATGCAATTTTGTGCTATCCAAACCCCGTCGATGGTAATAAAGGTGTCCTTCCGCGGAAGGACTGAGGGGGATTATAACAGGGGGTTGGATGATGAATTGATACACTATTTAATTATACCTTACTGCCTTGACTATGAACGGGGTGCAGAGTATATTATGCCCGATTGCGGCAGAGATTAAAATCCAACAGGATTAATAAACTATGATCAATATTGATAATATAATAAAGGAATTCGCTGAGAAGAAATGGTCTGGAAAAGTAGTTCAAATTCCACGTATCTGGTTAACTTCCGTCGGCAGCGGTTTATTTTATGAGGTAGAAGGGGAAATAACAAAACATACGGAACATGCTGTCAGTCTTTATCATAAACCCTCATCGGAACACTCCTCTGAGGAGCCTGAACATACAGCTAGCGAAACAACCTGGTACTTTGGGCTCCAGATTTCTAAAGATGAGGGTGAGGTGGTAGGTTATTGGATAAAGGACAAAAAGTAGAGAACGCCTATACTGTACGAAGCTGCATCACTTAGAGGCACTTCAACATACTGGCAAAGCTGAAGAACACCACACCGAGCGACAAGTTGACTACGGCTTAACCCCAAGTCCTTGCAGATAAGTTTCGACTTTCTGCCTTGTGTCCGCATCCGGATTCAGCGTAAGACACTTTTGAAAATCAGCTATTGCCCGCTCTGTTTCACCCAATGATTGGTAGGCCATCCCACGGTAGTAATAGGCGTAAGCATTATTGGGATCGAGTTGTACAGATTGGTTCAAATAGGATAGAGCCTCGTTGTAGTTACTGTCAGCATAAGCCTCCATCCCAAGATTGGCATATTCCTCAGCTTCACTGGGTATGTTCGACATATTTGAAGAGGTAAACGGCGCAACCAAGGACACAACGACCACCGCAACCAGCGTTAAGCTGATAAACAGAGTTGCAAATTGTCTAATCCTGGTTTTTTTCTGCTCTTTATTCACTTAAGAAATATCTTCCCGTACAATCGCTTGATTTTATCATCGCTGGCATTATCAATATGCGAAACCTGTTGACGTTGTCACCGCTGTTACAAACACGCCGTCTCTCGTTACATCAGGATTCGCGTATTCGTCATAGTAACTGCCACTGAAATCATTATACTGTTGAGCTGCATCAAGGCTGTTAAACTTATAGATTTCCGTATGTATTGAGTTCTCGCCTTGGATGCTATCAGAAAATGCTTGCATGAGTAGACCATCCTCAAGATGATATTCGTTATCCACAACCCATGTGCTTAGCGAAAATGAATCAGGCAACCTGTCAACCACATCCTCCATCTTGTTATACAGTGAACCCGTCTGACCATTAACAATATCTATACAGGCTCGTATATCCTCATCATCGCCGAAAACGTAAATACCCTCAATAAGTATCGTGCTGGAATATTGACTTGTCCATACACTGAAGCCCCCGTATTCATACATGCCAGTGCTCTCACGCTCAATCATCGAATCCAGGCTGATACTCATTTTGGCCAGACACAGTCCATTATCCATTGCGAAAGCAAGGCCTTCGCATTCATCAAATAGGTCGAATGGTATCAAATGAATCGATTCTTCATCTAGAAGACCCTTTATCGATGCTAATTTTTCATCGGTTCGAATTTTATATACATCCATATACGTGAAGTCACTAATATTCTCAGACAACATTTTCATCATTTGTACTGCTTCAGCGTTGTTTGACATACCACCCTGGGAACCGGAAGAACAACCGATAATACTCACAACCGATGCCAATGCAAGAACTACAGTCAAGAACCTAAAGACGTTTCTCATGTATACCTTTCCTCTAACAATACTGTACCAATCGTAAACGAGGGTCAGTCGCATGTCAAGAATGGGTAAAGCTGATTGACACAAGATAAAATGAATCAATTGATGGTATAAGTCGCTTACTCTTCCGGCTTGTAGATGAGGAACGGCTTGGCGACGGTGATGACCGTCTTCTCGTCAGCGATGGCTTTGCGCATGTGCTTGGGCAGCGCAAAGAAGCGACGGTATGAGACACCATCGAAGGAGCGCAACGGGCGGTTGATGCGGGTTTTGATAAGGCCATCGACCTTGGAGACAGCGACGGGCTTAACATCAATCGATGCGAAGGCGAAGCCCCAGGTGCC
>CAYGXY010000086.1:0-13606 GCA_964354045.1 uncultured Dehalococcoidales bacterium | reverse complement strand
GTGGCGGCGGCGGGGCTGGTGGCGGGCTACGCTTCGCCGGTAGGATTAAAGGGCATTAAACGCATCGGAGACACATCGATAACGCTAGGCACCAACTTCATCGCCGGTGCCAACAAGCCCGATGCGCACATCAAGAACGTCAACTACCCGCGCGACTTCGAGGTCGATATCATAACCGACATCGCTAACTCCAGGGCCGGCGACGGCTGCCCCAGGTGCGGCGCGACGCTCACCACCGTCAAAGGCATAGAGGTGGGACACGTCTTCAAGCTCGGCACCAAGTTCACCGAGCGCTTCGGGGCCAACTTCCTCGATAAAGAAGGCGCCTCGCACCCAATAATCATGGGCACCTACGGCATCGGCGTGGGGCGGCTGCTAGCCTCCGCCATCGAGCAGAACAATGACGAAAAGGGCGTAATCTGGCCTGTTGCTATTGCGCCGTATCATGTCTACCTCTGCCCGCTTTCCGTCGACAACGCCGAGGTGCAGAAAGCAACCGATAAGCTGTATAAAGAGCTGACCGACGCTGGCATCGAGGTGCTGTACGACGATCGTGTGGAGTCCCCAGGCGTAAAGCTGAACGATGCCGACCTGCTGGGCATGCCGCTGCGGGTGGTGATCAGCCCCCGCACGCTCAAGAACGCAAGCGCCGAGGTGAAGCTGCGCCGCGAAAAGAACTCATCGATCCTGCCACTCGAAGGCGTAGCGGAGAAGCTGCGCGGGATGCTGGTTCCCGTAATATAGGTGCAGGATACTTCCTGCCGGGGGTTTGGGGATGTCCCCCAATTTCTCAAAATCCCCCAAAATATGGGGGACTACAGGGGGTTTGGATTAAAAACCTCTTTTCTTAATCGAAAGAAACTAATCCTTTCCCTGAAAATAATTGATATTGCTTGACGATATGTTTTGTGATATACTAGCTCTTTGACTAAGCTCGCCCCGAACTTGACTTGAATAATGTCGATATAACGAGCTGGAAGGAAGTGGGTCTTGTTTCCCACTTTTTTCATTAGGAGGGTATTTTGGGTAAGACAAAAAGCGAATTTATGCTCGCAATAACCCAGCTCGCCGCAGAAAAAAATCTGCCCAAGGAAGTAGTGCTTGAGGCAATCGAAAATGCCCTGGCTTCTGCCTTCCGTAAAAACAACTTCATGCCCACTCAAAATGTATCGGCAAAGATCAATCAGGAAACCGGGCAGGTAGCCGTCTTCGCCGGGAAGACTGTGGTACAAGAGGTGACGGATCCTATCCGCGAGATATCACTGGAGGATGCGCGGAAGATAAATAAATATGCTCAGCTGGACGAGGAAATCATGATAGAGGCTACCCCTCAAAATGCCGGGCGTATTGCAGCACAGACCGCAAAGCAGGTAGTGCTTCAGCGCTTGCGTGAGGCAGAGCGGGAAATCGTATTTGAAGAATTCTCGGACCGCGAGAACGAGATCGTCACAGGTGTAGTCCAGCGTATCGAACCCAAACAGATCACCCTGGACCTCGGCAGAACAGAGGCTATACTCCCCTCTACGGAACAGGTGCGTACAGAGCATTACCGCACCGGCCAGAGGGTGAAAGTTTATATCTTAGGTGTACACCGAAGTGCTCATGGCCCGCAGGTTATAGTATCACGTACACATCGCAACCTGCTGCGCCGGCTTCTTGAGCTCGAGGTGCCGGAGATGCACCAGGGTGCCATAGAACTTAAAGCTATAGCCCGAGAAGCAGGACAGCGCAGCAAGGTCGCAGTAGCCGCCCGGCAGGAGGGCATAGACCCGATCGGCTCCTGCGTAGGCCTGCGCGGCATTCGCATTCAGAACATCGTTAACGAGCTCAATGGTGAAAAGATAGATGTCGTAGAGTGGGATGCCGATTCATCAGTATTCATCGCCAACGCCCTGAGCCCGGCCCAGGTTGAGAGCGTTGCTGTCAACAATGAGAATAAAGTTGCCGTGGTCATAGTACCCGATAGGCAATTATCGCTGGCCATCGGCAGGGAGGGACAGAACGCAAGGCTCGCAGCCAAGCTTACCGGTTGGCGTATAGATATTAAGAGCACATCCATAGCTGCGGCAGAAAAGGCTGCCCTCGAGAGCGAAGAAAAAGAAACTACAGAGAAAAAAGTCTTGGAAGAGGGGCCTGCCGTCAAGAAAGTGCAGGAACCACCAGCTAAACGGAAGGGTCGCGCGAAGAAAGCGGAAGAACCTAAGGCTATCGATAAATCAGAGAAGCCTGAGGCCGCGCCTGTAGCGAAGAAAAAGGCGGAGCCGGAACCGGAACTGCTCACACCTGAAGAACCGGAGATCGAATATGAGGAGGAGCCGGAGAAAGAAGCTCCCGTCTCCCGTGCCGGACCACAGGCACCTGTTATACGCTTCGCAGAGGATATCCTCCCCCGCCACAGCGGGAAGATTGAGAAGAAGGGCAAGAAGGGCAAGAAACCTCAAGCAAAAGAGGACGTGCTAAAGGTAGCGCCCAAGCCGAAACCGCGCCGCGCAACGGATATGCCTATATATGACGATGATTTCGAGTTAGAGCTGCTTAAAAAAGCTGAGGAAAAAGCTGCCGACGCCGAGAATGACAAAGCTTTGGAAGATGATATATTCGTAGAAAATGCCAGCAAGCCCCAGAAGAAAGTTAAAAAGCAAGTGAAGGGTACGGAGGGCAAGGGAAAAACAAAGGCTGAAGAGGGACCAAGTGGAACCGAAAAACGTGGCGATAGCCCATAATAAAATTTAGAGTTATTTGTCATGGATGTTAGTAAACACAATCCAAGCATAAGACATATTCCAGAACGCACCTGTATAGGGTGCCGCCAGGTCAAACCGAAGGGGGAGCTTATTCGCATAGTAGGAAGCGAGAGCGAGGGTGTCGTAATCGAACCATCAGGGAAACACAAGGGACGCAGTGCTTATCTCTGCAAATTAAAGGCTTGTTGGGAAAGTGGACTTAAAAAGGATCGTTTAGATCTGTCTCTACGGATGAATATCAGCAAAGACGTGAAAAATGAGCTGACCCGATTCGGAGAGACGCTGTCTAGATAGTGGGGTCATATGTCTGCAACAGATAGAAGAAAAAGGGGCTCCAGTGGAAGAAAAAAGGGCTCCGATAAACAACGCCAAACAACTTCACACGTGGAGTCCTCACACACTAAAAGCAGGGATGAGAAACCTGTAATCAAACTACCTGTTTCCATCACGGTTAAGCAACTATCCGAACTGATCGGTGTCAGCCCGATCGATATTATAAAGCAGCTTATGCGAAACGGCCTCATGGCTAATATTAATCAGGTTATCGACTTCGATATGGCATCGAACCTGGTAACCAGCTTCGGTTATGAGGTAACAGCCGAGAAACGACCGTCGGCTTCCACATCAACAAAACGCAAACGAGCCCGCCGCTTCCTTGATGACGACCCCTTGTTGATGAAACCGCGTCCGCCGGTGGTAACGATCATGGGACACGTCGACCACGGGAAGACGAAATTGCTCGACGCCATTCGAAAGGCAAACGTAGCCGCGACCGAAGCCGGCGAGATTACGCAGCACATCGGTGCTTATCAAGTCGAAGTGCACGGCCAGAAGATAACTTTTTTGGACACACCAGGACACGAAGCGTTTACAACAATGCGGGCTCGCGGCGCTCAGGTCACAGATATCGCCGTATTAGTTGTAGCAGCGGATGATGGAGTTATGCCACAAACAATTGAGGCTATCGCACACATACGCGCTGCCGATGTACCGATCGTCGTGGCAATTAATAAAATGGACAAGCCTGAAGCCAACCCGCAACGTGTAAAACAGCAACTGGCAGACCACGGAGTGGTCATAGAGGAATGGGGTGGCAACGTAGTATGCGTGCCTGTATCAGCAAAGAAAAAAGAAGGCATAGACGAGCTTCTTGAAAACCTGCTCGTTGTCGCAGAGGTTGAAGAGCTGAAAGCTAATCCCGACCGTCGCGCCGTAGGCGTAGTTATTGAGGCACAACTGGATAAAACTAAAGGACCAGTGGCAACAGTACTTATCGAAGTGGGGACATTAAAAGTAGGTGACCCCTTTGTTGTGGGCGATACATGGGGCAAAGTAAAGGCGATTTTCAACGATAAAGGTAAACACCTTAGAAAAGCAGAACCTTCGAGCCCGGCCGAGATACTGGGCATGGATAGCGTGCCTCAAGCGGGAGATATTTTTACCGTCACAAACACGGAAAAAGAGGCGCATACCCTAGCCATGAAGCGCCATGAACAGAAGAGGACGGAGAGAAGCGCTGCGAAGCAAATCAGCCTGAGTAACTTATTCTCACGGGTGCGTGAAGGAGAATTGAAAGAGCTCAATATAATACTTAAAACAGACGTCCAGGGCAGTATAGAACCTATAAAAACATCCCTAGAGCGTTTAAATACAGAAGAGGTAAAAGTAAATATACTTCATGCCGACAGTGGCAGTATTACCGAAGGAGATGTTCTGTTAGCTCTTGCTTCCAAAGGAATTATCATTGGATTCAATGCGCGCCCGGAGACCGGAGCAGTTAAGCTCGCCGATAGAGAGGGCATAGACATGCGCTCATACGATATCATCTACAATATCGTAGATGACGTAGAGAAGGCAATGAAGGGTTTGCTGGAGCCTACTTATGTCGACGTAGTTGAAGGACATGCTGAAGTGCGGGCCGTATTTAGCACAAAAGCGGGGACCGTGGCCGGAGCATACATCACCGAGGGCAAGATTACACGCGGTTCGATGGCCAGAGTACTACGCAAAGGTACAAGTATCTATAATTCCAACATCAGCAGCCTGAAACGATTCAAGGACGATGTTAAAGAAGTTACAGGTGGATTCGAATGCGGTATAGGTGTGGAAGGATTTACAGCCTTTGAGGAAGGCGATGTTGTTGAGTCTTATGTAAAGGAAGCTAGGTAATGAGCAGACGCACCGAACGCCTGAATACCCTTATACGAGAAGAATTAAGCGACCTTATACGACGCCAGTCTAAGGACCCGCGATTAAGCTGCTTTCTATCGATAACACGTGTAGAAACAACACCCGACCTACAATTTGCAAAGATCTATATAAGCATCATGGGTAGCGATGAAGAGAAAAAGAAGGCTATGGATGGACTGGCCTCAGCATCTGGATTTTTCTATCACGAGCTGAGGGGCCGACTGTCGTTAAGACATACCCCCCAGTTAATCTTCTATAAAGATGAATCTATCGAGCAAGGCGCTCGCATGCTCAATTTATTAGGAAATGTCAGCAACGAAGAAAATAACTGCAACGATTAACGGTATCCTCAACATCAACAAACCCCCCGCTAGAACCTCACAGGATATTGTCTCTTTTATTAAGTATCTCAGCAAACAACGCCATGTCGGTCATGCCGGCACATTAGACCCTATAGCTACCGGTGTCCTGCCGATATGCCTGGGACAAGCGACAAGGATGAGCTCCTTCATTATGGAAACCCATAAGACCTATATTGCCGAGATAACATTAGGCATATCCACCAATACTTACGACTCCGAGGGTACTGTAGTTCAACAAAAAGACCCCTCGTATGTCACGAAAGCACAGGTTAATGAAATACTTCCCACCCTCACAGGTAAGATAATGCAGAAGCCGCCTGCGTTCAGTGCACTGAAGCACCAAGGGAAACGCCTATATGAACTTACTCGAGCAGGAATTGAAGTTGAGATCAATGCGAGAGAAGTCATAGTATATCGTCTGGAACTCATTGGGTGGAACCCGCCTTGTTTGATCATCGAGGTTGAGTGCGGTAAAGGGACATACATACGTTCCATCGCCCACGATATCGGCCAATTTTTAGGTTGCGGAGCCCATATCTCCGCATTAACACGTACAAAGTACGGACCTTTTAATATCGAAGACAGCGTTAGCCTGCCACAAATTGAGGATGCTTTCACCCACGGATACTGGCAGGAATTGTTGCATCCGATGGACATCGTAATAAATGACTGGTACGCAGTGATCGTGAATCCGGAACAAGAACGGGCCATTCTCAACGGTGGCCCTATAACATATCCGCCGTGTAATATCGAAACCCGCTGCCGTGCCTACTCAAGCGATGGCCGATTCCTGGCGGTACTGCGATCACTGCCGGATACGGCAATATGGCAGCCAGAGAAAGTATTCCATAACGAATAAAATAACGGCTATCATTGCTAAAATACTTGACACATATTTAGATTGGGGTTATAGTGCAACAGGATTAAAAGGGGGTGAACCGAATGCAGGCATACTGTTTCAAATGCAGGAAAAAGATAGAAGTGAAGAACGCGCAGAAGGTTACACTGAAGAACGGAAGGCCAGCGACGAAAGGCCTCTGCCCGAAATGCGGCACTAAAGTTTTTCGCATCGGGAAGGCCTAATTACTGTCATCAAACATCCGGAGAAGTTTCTCTCAAGTCAGGTTTTTCTTTAAAAGGGCCTCCACAAAAGCTTGAGTGTTAGCAACCATAATCTTATCGCATTGAGCTTCGGTGAGGCCGGTTCCCATGATTACCTGTCGAGCGAAAGATAGCGTAAGAATATCACCTGGATCATGGGCGTCCGAATTAAGGAGAAGTTTTGCTCCCGTTTCCAGTGCTAAGCGTGCGACGTGACCGTTTGTGAGGGAATGTCCCTTTCTAGCACTAATCTCAAGGTAAATCCCGTTTGAGACAGCAAGTTGTGCTTCCTCTTTTGTGATAAGGCCTGGATGTGCTAAAATATCAACGTATGGGCATGAGAGCGCTGCTTTGTTAGTACCCTTCTCCACTGGTTCGACGATGGTTTCACCGTGAACAACAACCAGCCAAGCTCCAAGTTCCTTAGCCCGCTTGGCGACTTCGTGGATTGCAGCAGGAGGTACATATGTAAGCTCGATACCGGGGATTGCGTTGATAGGCCACTTAGACCTGGCAAGGGCGCAATCCGAAGCAATCTCCCGGACGATACGGTCAAGATAGCCAACGCCGGCATGGTCGGTAATTGCAATGCCTTTATAATAATTTGATAGAGAACGATATATTAATTCCATAGGGGAAAGGGAACCATCGCTAAGAATAGAGTGAGTATGAAAATCATATAGCATTATCAACCTCCACGCTAAAATGCTATTATAGGATAGGAGAAAGATTTGAGCAAGATAAATGTAGCGATAATCGGTGTCGGAAATTGTGCCTCCTCTCTTGTACAAGGAGTCCATTACTATAAAGATGCTAAAGAGGGTGAGCAAATACCTGGACTGATGCATATCAACCTGGGAGGCTACCATATAAGGGACATCGAATTTGTAGCCGCTATTGATATCGATAAAAACAAAGTGGGTAAAGACCTGGCTACAGCAATATATACTGCTCCCAATAACACATATAAATTTTGCCAGGTGCCGCGGACAGGAGTTAAAGTAGCCCGCGGCATGACACACGATGGACTGGGAAAGTACTTATCCCAAATAATCACCAAGGCACCTGGACCAACCGCCAATATCGTTGAAATACTGCAGTCTACAAAAACCGATGTTGTTTTAAACTACCTTCCTGTCGGCAGCGAAGAGGCTACAAAATGGTATATCGAGCAAGTTTTAACGGCAGGTTGTGGTTTTGTTAATTGCATACCTGTATTCATCGCCCGTGAGAAATATTGGCAGGAACGTTTCAAAGAACGCGGCCTCCCTGTTATAGGAGATGATATCAAGAGTCAGGTTGGCGCAACCATAGTCCATCGCATTCTTACTAATCTTTTTAGAGAACGAGGCGTAAAGCTGGAACGGACCTATCAACTCAATTTTGGAGGCAACACGGACTTCCTTAACATGCTGGAACGAGAACGTCTGGAATCCAAGAAAATATCCAAAACAAATGCAGTGACCTCACAATTGGACTACAAGATCCCAGAGAAAGATATACACGTAGGACCCAGTGATTATGTCCCCTGGCTTGAGGACAGAAAATTTTGCCATATTCGAATGGAAGGACGAACTTTCGGCGATGTACCTCTCCTTGTAGAAGCAAAACTAGAAGTATGGGATAGCCCCAACTCCGCCGGAGTAGTAATCGATGCCCTCAGATGTTGCAAGATTGCGAGGGATCGCGGCCTCTCTGGGGCATTGGTCGGGCCATCGTCCTATTTTATGAAATCACCGCCCATACAATATACGGACGCCGAAGCTAGAAGGCTGACCGAAGAGTATATCTCGGGAACCGGCAAATAATCTATCATGTACAATAATATTTTAGGCACCTCTACATTGGAGGACAATATAATAGGTAAGCAAAATAAAATGCACCCCCCGTTACGAGGGTCAGCAGGTAGAAACGGGTTCGGGGCGGCAGACATACATATACATAGCACAGCAAGCGACGGCATGGCCAGTGTCGCTGAGATTCTGGAATTCGTAGCGGAAAGAGGCGAATTAGACATTATCGCTATCACGGATCATGGAGAGCTCTCAGGAAGTTACGAAGCCAGAGAGCTAGCCGCCAAGCACAACTATCCATTCGAGGTTATTGTTGGCATGGAACTCAACACACAGGAAGGCCATTTACTGGCGTTATTCCTGGAAAAGTCTGTACCAAATAATGAGCACTTGACAGATACCATCGCCGCTGTTCATGCTCAAGGCGGCCTTTGTATCGCACCACATCCAATGAGCCCGTTCAGCGAAAGCATTAATCACAAAGATATTGAAAGTATTATACGCAAAGGTGATCCGGAAATCTATTTCGATGGCATAGAGACCTTCAACGCCACAATTATGGGCAGCATCTCTAACCACAGAGCCAAAAAGATCAATGAGAAGTATAAACTGGCTGAAACAGGCAGCAGTGATGCCCATTTCCTTATCTCGATAAGCAGTGGCCTCACTTTGTTTCCTGGCCGGACTGCAGAAGATTTTCGCAGGAGCATTCTCGAAAGGACTACAATGCCCATGAAAGGGCATACTCCTAGCTACTTCGAAATCGGCCTCATGCAAATCCTCAAACAGCAGGGTAAAAGCAGGAGCTTCTTCTTCCGTGGCATGATAAAAAATGCTGCCAGGTCTCTGGTAAAATGAAGATCGCGCTTGTTTGCCCATATGACTTTGCCCATCCGGGCGGCGTAGCAAATCATATCACTTTCCTCTCCAAAGAACTTCTTAAAATAGGTCATGAAGTAATAATCATCACGTCCTCCTCTGGACGCGGTGACCTTTTAGAGAATAAAAACATCATCACCATTGGTAAGCCTGTTTCCATACGATCAGCCGGTTCAGTTGCCAGAATCACCCTATCACCCATGCTCTCCTCGCCAGTAAAAGCGGTTCTGGAACGAGAGAGGTTCGATATCATTCATTTACATGATCCACTATATTCAACACTGTCCCTGACCGTATTACACCATTCAAAAACCATTAATATCGGCACCTTTCACGCCTTTCAAAATACCAGAATCCCGTACCATATCATCAGCCCATTATTTCAGGGCGCGTTCAATAAACTGCACGGCAGGATAGCCGTATCCGAACCTGCTAAACGTTTCATCAGCAGGTACTTCCCAGCCGAATACAATATCATACCTAACGGGATAGATTTTAAACGCTTTTCCTCCCCACTACCCCCTATCGAAAACCTGCGTGACGGTAAACTGAATATACTATTTGTCGGCCGTGCCGAGAAACGAAAAGGACTCAATTTCCTCCTGGAGGCATACCCGTTGATAAAACACGAGATACCCCAATCACGACTCGTGATAGTAGGCCCGGAAACCCGGCAGAAATACGAGCATGTAGCAAGGAAAATGGCTCTTGAAGACGTGGTTTTTACAGACTATGTACCCAACGAGGATCTCCCTGCATACTATCAAACAGCTGATGTTTTTTGCTCTCCAGCCACAGGCGGCGAGAGCTTCGGCATTATATTGCTGGAGGCAATGGCTGCATCCAAAGCGATAGTTGCTTCATCCATTGATGGATACGCCAGTTTGATAAGCGATGGCATCGAAGGGCTTTTAGTGCCGCCAAAAGACATCACTGCGCTGGCTAACACTATTATCGGACTTTTAAGAGACGAACCGAAACGCCGCGAGATGGGCTCGCATGGCCGTCAAAAAGCTGAGCAATACAGCTGGCCAAATATTGCTAAAATGATTAACGAATATTACATTTGTATTCATAATGAGTTAAAATGTGGGAGATAATTGCATCCTTAACCTGAGATGCTAGATAGCGATTGAAATATGTGGCGACCAGCTCAAATACTTAGTGACAAAATGCACAGCCTGGCCGAGCCGGTGGGCAGAATAGTCGGTAAGACAGGCATAAGTCCCAATACGCTCACCATATTCGGATTCTGCATTAATTTCGGTGTAGCCTGGCTTATATCGCAGGGGCACTTCTTTTACGGCGGCATCTTAATCCTTGTCGCAGGTATCTTTGACCTGCTGGACGGAGCGGTGGCACGGATGACGGGCAAGGTTACTAAATTCGGTGCGCTGCTAGACTCAACCCTGGACCGTTATTCGGAAGCAGTCATATTATTCGGACTGTTATGGTACTACGCGTGGAAACCCGACGTATCCATCGAATGCCTCCTGATATTCGCCACTATCGTAGGATCGCTTCTCGTCAGCTATGTCAGAGCACGTGCTGAGGGATTAAATCTGGATGCCGAAGTAGGCATATTCAGAAGAACAATGAGGATTGGGATCCTTTCACTTGGCCTGATGGTGAGCGACATCACCAATAAACAGGATACTATAATGCTTTATACGCTGTGGATATTAGCGATAGGCACCAACTTCACTGCAGTACACCGACTGTTTTATGTTGGAGCGAAAACACATAAGAGACGAACCAATCCATCATCTCCAGCGTCGGATAAAGGTAAATCCTAAAAAGACTGTCAGACCACATAAGACCACCACTATAGTTATCAGCGCAATATATGGGGCACTTAATACAAACTCATTCCCTCCCACAGATGGACCAGGTGTAGGAGTAGATATTACTGTAGGCTGTGGTCCTAATCCGAGGCTTGACCTCCAGTTTTCATTCAACCCATCGGTATCGTAACCGTAAATCTGGAACAGCGCTTCATCATCCGTACTACCCTGTTTGAACAAATCGAGTAGCTGTAAAAATTGTTCACTCCCATAATTGTCTATGAGAAATTTAACAATGCTATGGCTCTCAGAATAGCAAATGATAGCCTCAGTTGCATCAGATGGGAAAGCGCTGGCAATGCTGCGCACTGAAAAAAGCGTATCACTGGAAATAGCGCTATCGAGGCTATCCTGGAAATTATCTGACAGCTCGCCCTCAGCATTCATAGCGATCCCCTCACTGAGCCAGGTGGGCAGCCATCCAAAGGGACCATAAACAAGCTGACCGACTACCAAATGACCTAACTCGTGAGCCACCGTCCTTTTGCCCCAGTTGAGGTTATCGACCTCGATGCCGATCATGATAGCACCGTAATCGGGAAAGGCCTGGCCGCCTGTCCATATATCAGGATTCACGAGAGAACTTTGCAAATCCCATGCATCAGCGTAGATATAAAACTTGACTGGTTGCTCTAAGGATACATCAAACTCGGCAGTGAGCCTAGCCGCCGCCCCGTCGGCGGCATCGATTAATTGCTGTGCAAATGAGGAATCACCCTCATACCACCACAACGTTATGTTGTCGCTCGTCATCCCCCGCCAATTGTAACGTAAATCATCATATCTTACCGTGGCATAAGGGCTTGTATAAGTATTACCTGAGGCATCTTCGATAAGCCATCGGTATTCTATATCCGTTCCCGGTGGAACGCCGCCCGAATCTTGCATATCCCAAATCCAGCTGACCATCACATGCTCATTAGCATCAAAATCTACATCGGAACGGCAAACTACCGGTACGATGCTGCGTCGTACCACCTGACATTCAATATCTACATCTACAATGTCAGTCGATGCCCTTGCCTCGAGGCTGAAGGTAATGCTTTGAGGGAAATCCGCCTGGGCATTGCTGGATACAACTTCTATACCTCCATCGGCAGTCGCCATCCTACAAGGAATAAATGCAAGAGCTAGAACCAGTAAGACTAAAGCCAAGCAATATTTCATTATTATTTTCCTATACTATGTTTAAGATATGCATAAATAAAATCGTCCAGGTCACCATCGAGAACAGCATTCGGATTGCTGGTCTCATATCCCGTTCTATGATCTTTCACCATCTTGTAGGGATGAAGCACATAGCTCCTGATCTGATTCCCCCAACCTGCGGCCACATGCTCGCCTTTGAGCCTCGCCTGCTCGATAGCACGCTTTTCTAGCTCCAGTTCAAGCAAGCGAGCCCGCAGCACCTTCATGGCCAATTCTTTGTTCTGATGTTGAGAACGTTCGTTCTGGCACACCGCTATTGTTCCCGTTGGTATATGGGTAATCCGAACCGCACTGCTGACCTTTTGCACAGATTGACCACCGTGGCCACCGGCCCTGAATAAGTCTATCCGCAGATCATCCGGATTTATCTGTATGTCAACATCTCGATTAACTTCAGGCATCACTTCGACCAGTGCAAACGATGTATGCCTGGAATGCGAGCCATCGAAAGGTGAAAGGCGTACTAACCGATGCACACCGCGTTCAGCTTTAAGATAACCATAGGCGTAAAGGCCATCGATTTCTATAAGGGCACTTTTTATACCGGCTTCCTCACCGGGAGAAGTGTCTACTATAGACGCGCTGTAACCGCGCCGCTCTGCCCACCTGAGATACATTCTGAGGAGCATCTCCGCCCAATCCTGGGCTTCTGTCCCGCCGGCACCGGCATGAACCGCGAGGAAAGCGTTGCCTTCCTCATATTCGCCGCCCAACATGAGTTCGACTTCCATCTCCTCGAACCTTGCATAAGCCTTCTCTGTCTCAGACGCTATATCCTCCTGCAGTGAGATCTCCTCTTCTTCAGCAGAAAGCTCCGCCAGGCCTAATAAATCATTTGTCTTCTTTTCTAAACCTTTCCATCTATCTACCTGGCCTTTCAACTCGCCGAGGCGACGCATAACAATCTGAGCCCGTTCCTGGTCCTGCCAAAAGGCTGGAGAGGATGATTCCATCTCTATTTGATGTATCTCTCGCTCTTTCCCTGCTATGTCAAAGACGCACCATGACATGAGAGATCTGCCCCGCTAATTCCTCAAGCCTCTTATTTTGTTCCTGCAATTTCAATACATCCTTTCCGATTATTTCTCTCTATTCTACAGAGACTAATCCTGACCTTAGCTACGACTGCCAGTCAGCCGCCTACCACAGACGCTGCCTGATGCGCTAATCGAGTCGGTTCCGGCAAACGATATCCCCTGCAACAAGCAAGCACCCAGCGGCACGCTTCATCCAGATCGATCCTGTGCCCGATCGAAACATAGACCGGCTTCACGCGCCGTTTGGTGCGAAGCGCACTTCCGACCACTTCGTCTCTGTCCACGAGCGAAACACAATCGCCAGGCTCATCGCCCAGATCACCATGTTTGCCGCATAATATAGACTTGGCACACCCGATGGTAGGCACATCCAATACAAGTCCGAGATGAGACGCCAGCCCCAGCCTGCGCGGATGCGCGATCCCCTGACCATCAGCGATAAACAGC
>CAYGXY010000085.1:0-7448 GCA_964354045.1 uncultured Dehalococcoidales bacterium | reverse complement strand
TGTCGAGTTCCTTGCGCGGGTTCTTGATCCCGGCCTCTTTGTACGCCTGCTGTGCCGCCGTTATCGTCTCTTCCAGGTGGATATAGTCGTAATCGGCATCCTCCTTGCCTAGGCTGGGGCCTATGGCCAGACCGATGCCCTTTATCAGCACGTAATCGTCGCGGAATTTCTTCGCTATATCGGCGCGGCAGAGTATGGCCGAGGCGGCTCCGTCCGTGTTGCCGCAGCAGTCGAACAGTCCCAGCGGCCAGGCGATGATGGGTGCGCTGAGCACCTGCTCCAGCGTAACCTCGCGGCGCAGGTGCGCCTTGGGGTGGCGCGCGCCGTTGTAATGGTTCTTCACCGAGATGCGGCCCAGGGTCTCCCGTCCTTCCTGCGGCGATATGCCGTAGTGCTGGAAGTACCTGGTGGCGGCCATGGCCCATCTGCCCGGGGCGGTAACGTTGACGCCCAGCGCGGGGTGGATGTAGCCCGCCGGGAGCCCGGCCAGGCCGCTGTCCTTGAGCTTCTCGAAGCCGACGCACAGCACTATGTCGTAAACGCCGGCGGCGATGGCGTAGGAGGCGTTCCTGATGGTCTCCATGCCAGTGGCGCAGAAGTTCTCAAGACGTGTCACGGGTATCCGGTCCAGCTTGAGCGGTCCGGCGACACAGATGCCTCCGACGCCGGAGAACGCGGTGCCGCACCAGCACGCCTGAATATCTTTCTTCTCGACCCCGGCGTCCTCGTAGGCCTCATAGGTCGCATCGATGATCATATCGTCGGCGCTCTTGTCCCAGTTCTCTCCGAACTTGCAGCACCCCATGCCGATGATTGCTACCTTATCTTTAATGGTTCCCATTCCCATTATCCTCGTTTCTCTATGCTTCCCGCGGAATACGGCACTTCCAGTAATAAGTGTGCATATTGCCGGCGTCGTGCAGCTTCCTGAATGTCATCTCGACGGGTATGTCCGGTTTCACCTTGTCCAGGTCGCGGTCCGTCATCTGGCAGTAGATGCCGATGGCCCCGGCCTTGTCCTCGATATGAACCTTGGTCACGACCGTCGGCGGATCGCTGCTCATGGCTAGGTTATCGATACAATATGTATACAGGATCCCTTTCCTGTCGGAAAGTCTGACGCTCTCGAACTGATCCTTGGCGCCGCAGTATATGCAGACCCGCTGCATGGGGTGGAAGGTGCGGCCGCACGCCTTGCATTTGGAGCCGTGCAGGCTGGTGAGCTGTTCGCGCTCTCGCAGTGCCACCGGCGGGAAGGCGTTGGCGCCCTCGCGGGCCTGTGATTCGAGCGGCATGAGCCTGCGGAAGCGCACGTATTTCTCGTATGTGGAAAGGTCCAGCTTTGAAGCCAGGTGCGCTTTCATGCCGCGGCGTTTCGGCAGCTTGGTGATCTCATCGGTTACTTTCAGGAGTATGGCGTCGGCACCGTCTCCGTAGTTGGCCAGTATGATGCGGTCGCCCGGCTTGGCGCTCTCCAGGGCGGATGCCAGTATCATCATGGCGAAGGCCGCGCCCGTATTGCCCAGCGCCTTGAACATCGGGTCCTGCATCTGCGTCTTGGGGTCGAAGCCGAGCGGCTTGGCCATCTCGGCATGCCGCCTTGAGTCCGGGGCATAGAGCACCACCTTGCTAATGTCCGCCGGCTTCAGGCTGCACTTCTTCAACAGCCCTTTGATGGCCTCGTTGATGTTGCGCGTGTAGCCCTCGGTCAGGACGAAGCGGTCCTCCCACGAGCGTACGAAGGTATCGTTCTCCGTGCGCCACGTATCGACGATATCGTCGGCGTGTGTGTAAATCTCCTCGATCTCGCAGATGACGCCCTCTCTGCCGATGAGCAGCGCGGCGGAGCCGTCGCCGAATTCCTGCTCGTTGCCGGACTGCGGCTGCGCTAACCGGCAATCGGCGGCGGCGACCAAGACCCGCTTGGCCGATCCGCTCTTGACAGCGTCGCATGCAGCCCTTAGCGCCGTGGTCCCGGCCCTTATGGAATCGCTGAAGTCTGCGGCGAACATGTGACGGCGCAGGTCGCAGGCCTGGGCTACCAGGCTCGCTGTCTGCTTCTCGCGGTACGGCGGGGTCGTCGAGGCAAAATAAAGGCCGTCCACGGTCTCACGTTCAAAACCCTTGAGACAGTCGATGACGGCCTCGACAGCCATGGTAGCGCTATCTTCATCGAAGTTGGCTACCGATCTCTCCCCGCCCCCGGAACCGCGGCTCCATGCCCGGCCTATTTCGTCACGTTTGAGGCGATAAATAGGGACATACGCCCCGTATGATACTATTCCGATCATTTAACCCCCGTTCTGTGAAGGTAAAACGTAGGGGCGAATAATTATTCGCCCCTACATTTAAAAAGCTATTTTTTCTTGCTATCCTTGCTATCTTTGCTATCCTTGCTGTCTCTGTCCGGCTGCGGCGGCGCAGGGTTTATATAACCCTGCAGCAGGGTCTGTGGCACTATCTTGATCAATTCATCGGTAGTGAATGGTCCAAGTTGGATATCCTTGTATGCGGATCTCACTTCTATCGGCTCGCAGTAGATACCTACCCTGCCGCCCGAGGTATGGAATACCTGGCCGTTGATATTGTCGGCAAAATCGGTGGCCAGATAGACCAGCATCGGAGGGATATGCTCAGGACCCGGCATCGCCATCATTAGCTCAGCCTGTTCCCTGCTCATAACGCCGGCCTCGACGCGCTTCCAGGTTCCTTTAATGACATCATCACTCATTGTCATTCGTGTCTTTGCTATCGGGGCGAAGGCATTGCATGTTACGCCGTAGCGCCCCATCTCGCGGGCGATGGAGCGGGTCAGGCTGACAATGCCGCCCTTGACCGCGCCGTAGTTGACATGTCCCATGGTACCGCGCCAGGCATCGGAGGTGACGTTGATGATGCGGCCGGACTTCTGCTCGCGCATCAGTACGCAGGCATGGCGGCAGGTGTTGAAAGTTCCTTTGAGGTGCACGGCGACGACGTTGTCCCACTCGTCCTCGGTCATGTTCCAGATCATCTTGTCGCGAAGGTTGCCGTGGGCGTTGATCAGTATGTCGATCTTGCCGAACTCCTTCACGCAGGTATTGATAAGCTTCTCGGATGCTTTGAAATCGACCACCGAATCGTAGTTGGCGATGGCCTTTACGCCGATAGCCTTCACCGCGTCGACTACCTTATCAACAGGCGTCTTCTCCGCGCCGGCGCCCGCCCTGTCGGCACCGATATCGTTGCATACAATGTTTGCCCCTTCTCTGGCGAAGGCTAGACATATCTCTTTTCCGAGACCACCGGCGGCGCCGGTGACAACTGCATTCTTACCTTTTAAATGCTCGCTCAACTCTTACCTCCTAGGAGAATATTTCGTTTAAAAATATACCATATACGAAGGCTTTTTTGCAAACTTCGATTTGGCTTTGATGGGTGTTTAGGTAAGTAATTAGCGGTCGGGATGGGAGGTGATTTCCAAACCCCCTGTTAGTCCCCCATACTTTGGGGGACTAGAAAGTTGGGGGACACCCCCCAAACCCCTGGCAGGAGAGAAATCTCCTGCACCTCTTTAAAAGCTACCCTCTCCCGCTATGGCGGGAGAGGGGCTAGGGTGAGGGCTGGAACACCTGCGCAGGGATGGGGTCAAGAAGAGGGTAAACACCTCGCATCTGTCATTCTGAATCCTTGTGGGGAATGATGAAGAATCTCGTCGAGACCCTTCGCTCGCAATGACGCGGGCGAGGCGACCTCGCCCCTACGTGGTGCGATGGCGGTCGCATATTCAAAAAGCGCCCTTATCCTTGACAACTTTGCCGTTCAAAGAGGATAATTAGGTTCGGTTTTGCATACAAAAAGGAGGAAGTCTTCCGTATATGATGAAAGACTGGCAGGAATGGTATAAGCAGAGGACGATCTCCGCGGAGAAAGCCGCCAGCATGGTCAAATCAGGCGACCGCATCGGCTTCACCGTCGGCAGGGAGTCCCATACTATAGGATTAGCTATCGCGGCGCGCCTCGGCGATCTGCAGAACGTCAACGTTTACGTGCCCACCCCGGGCTATGACTTCGGATGGTACGACCCCGGATGGGAGGAGTCATTCAAGATAACATGTTCCTTCCCCCTCGGCATCAACGAGCAGATGGTGAAGGAGAAAAGGTGCGATATCGCCTTCGGTTCCCTCTTCCCGTTCGATCTGCAATATTTCAAGGAAGGCCTCGATGTGCTGCTGACCGAAATCTCCACTCCTGATGAGAAGGGCTTTTGCAGCTTCGGCGCCTCGCTGTGGAACAAGAAGCGCCAGGTGCAGGAGTCCAGGCTGGTCATCGCCGAGGTCAACGATAAGCTTATACGCACCTACGGCGAGAACTACATACACGTTTCCGAGATCGACTACTTCGTCGAGCATCTGTCTCAGACGGGACAGGTGATGGGCTCGGGCAGCCTGCTCGGCAAAAAAGAAAAGAAGGAACCCGACAAGTCGATGAAGCAGATCGCCAGGTACGTCGGCTCTATTATTAAAGACGGCGACTGCCTGCAGATCGGCGTTGGCAGATACACCGAGCCGCTGATTCAGTTAGGCATCATCGACGGGAGAAAAGATATAGGTTACCAGTCCGAGGCCACCGTGCCGGGCATCATCCGCCGCGTGCGCGAGGGCGTCATCACCGGCAAGTACAAGACGGTGAAGCCGGGCAAGGCCGTCATCACCTCGGTGGGCGGGGATACGCGCGAGGAGATGCAGTGGGTACATATGAATCCGCTCTTTGAGGTGGTCGACGTCGATTACCTCGAAGACATCCGCATCATATCGGCCATCGATAATATGGTTACAATCAACCAGACACTGTCCATCGACCTCTTCGGCCAGTCGTCGGCGGAGAGCCTGGGCCCGGAGCTTTACAGCGGGGCCGGCGGACAGGTGCCGTTTCAGATCGGTGCGCTCTTATCGAAGGGCGGACGCGCCGTAACGGTGGTGCCGTCCACCGCCGCCGGCGACACCATATCGCGCATCAAGCCGCTGTTGCCTGAGGGCACCAATGTCACCATTCACAAGAACCTGAGCGACCGCGTCATTACCGAGTACGGCATCGCCGAACTGCGCGGGCGCAGCCAGCGGCAAAAGGCTGAGGCTTTGATCAACGTTGCTCATCCCAAGTTCCGCGATGAGCTCAGGGCCGCGGCCAGAAAGCTGTTCGGGTTGTAAGCGCGCAGGCGTATCAATAAGAAAAAACGTTCAAAGGAGGACGATTGAGTTACTGTAAATATGAGGTCAACAAGAAGACAAGGGTGGCCACCCTGACCTTCGACAGGCCGGAGAAGCTGCATGCTATGATGCCGATGGCTGACCTGGAAGAGGTCATCGCGCGGCTGTACGACGCCAGCAGGGATGACAATGTGGCCGTGGTCGTGATCAAGGGCTCGGGCCGTGCCTTCGGCGCGGGCTACGATATCGATGCTGTGCGCTCACGGCGCGGGCTCGACGAGCCCAAACGCCCGCCGCAGCGGCGCCGCTACTGGGGCGTCGACGAGTGGTGGGGACGCCGCGGCATCCTGCAGGCGATCCTTACTTGCGACAAAGTAACTATCGCTCAGGTGCATGGCTATTGCTACGGAGGCCACTTCGAGATCATGTGCGCCTGCGACCTGGCCATCTCCAGCGACAACGCGATCTATACCCACCCCGGCTACACCTACCTCGGCATCGAGGGCCCGATTCCTCTATATGTCTATATGATCGGATGGCGCAAGGTGAAGGAGATGATGCTCCTGGGCAACCCGCTGAATGCCAAGGAAGCCTGCGATATGGGCCTGATCAATAAGGTAGTCCCGATGGCAGACCTCGAGAAGGAAGTCACCAAGACAGCCAACCTCATCGCCACCCGCCCGCTTGACGGCATAGTGATGGGCAAGAAGCACTTCCTCATGTCCATGGACATGATGGGCTTCTCCGCCGGCTACGACCTGGCCAGCCTGTCTCACACCCTCCTGAGCAACCTCAAGTTCGGGGAGAACGAGTTCAACCTGATGAAGGAGCTCAAGACCAAGGGCCGCAAGGGCATGTATGCGGACAGGGACAAGACATACAAGGATCAGAACTGGCGCCCCGAGGATATCAAGAAGGGAGCCAAGAAGCCCGCGGCGAAGAAGGCGGCAGCTAAGAAGCCAGCGGCTAAGAAAAAGAAATAACTTCGTATCAAGTCGATGATATTTAAAAAGCCCTCCGCGCAGGAGGGCTTTTTGATTTATTCTTTTGAATCAACCCCCAGTTATCCCCCAATCATGGGGGAGTTAAAAAAATAGGGGACACCCCTAATGCCCCGGCAGGAGATTTTTCTCCTGCACCTCTTTTTAAAAATGGTCGAAGAATAAAAAAGAGGCTGTCCACTCGGGCGGCCTCAATGTCGTTTCGTTAATTTACTTTATCCCGCGCCAGGCCTTCTCCAGCCCTTCGCGGAAATCGGGGTGAGCGATCGCAATCAAAGCCTTGGCGCGTTGCGCAAGCGTCTTGCCCTTGAGCTCGGCTATGCCGTACTCGGTGGCCACCATGTCCACATCGTAGCGCGATACGCTGGTGACGGTGCCGTTGCCCAGGCTGTGAACGATGCGCGAGACGCTGGAGGTCTTGCCCTTTATCGCCGAGTTGAAGGCGATTATGGAACGGCCGTTGGGGGCCACCGCCGCCCCGCGCAGCCACTCCCCCTGCCCGCCCACGGCACTGATCTGCACGCCCTTGATGGTCTCGGCGTTCACCTGGCCTGTGAGATCGACCTCTATCGCCGATACTATCGTTATGAAGTTATTGAACTTGCTGATGATATTGGGATCGTGGGTATATGTATATGGGTACAATTCCAATTTCGGATGCCTGTGTATGAACTTGAATAGCTTGTCGCTGCCCACCGCCGCGCCGCTCACTGTAAGGCCCCTCTGGTGGGCCTTACGCTCGTTGGTGACCACGCCGCTCTCCATCAAGTCGATGATGCTGTCGCTGATCATGCCGGTGTGAATGCCAAGATGTTTGCGGTTCCTCAGCGTCTTGATCAGTGCCTCGGGGATGGCGCCCACGCCGATGCACACGGTGTCGCCGTCGTTGATGCGCCCGCTGACGACACGGGCCACGGCTTCCTCCTCGGGGCCGATGGTCGGGTCCGGCCACGGCTGCACGGGGCGGTCCACCTCGACGATGTAGTCGAACTCACTCAAGGGCATGAGGGTGTCGCCGTATGTGTAAGGCATCTGTGCGTTCATCTGCGCGATGACTGTTTTAGCGCTCCTGGCGGCATCGCGGTTGAAGCCGGGCACGCAGCCGAAGCTGACGTTGCCTTTTTCATCGGGCGGCGATATGTGCACCAGCGCCACGTCGAGCGGCACCGTAGTCGTGAACAATTTTGGCGTTTGCGTTAATGCGACAGGAAGGAAGTCCACTATGCCTTTCTGCACAGCGTCCCGATAGTCGGGGTTC
>CAYGXY010000084.1:0-4797 GCA_964354045.1 uncultured Dehalococcoidales bacterium | reverse complement strand
AAAAAACTGGGGGACACCCCCAAACCCCCGCCAGAGGGATCGCCCTCTGGACTTCCCGATTCCAATCAACAATCATACTAAAGATCCCCCAGTTCCCCCGGCCCTTCCGTGGAAGGACAACTCTTTTACCCTCTAGTCACTTGGGGAGAAGGAGGGAGTGAGGTTCTGTATACACTCCTGATTTTCCCGGCTCTTTTTCAGCGGTTTCTCATAATACCACAAACGGCTATCTCAACGATAGACGTTTGGAACGATCTGCGTGTTTATATGAAACTTGTTAAACTAGAGCTGCGGTCTTGTCTTTGACGAAATCAACAATCTGCTGAAGGGGTGTCCCCGGGACGAAGACGCCGGTGGCTCCCATCTTCTTGAGTGTCTCGATGTCCTCTTGCCAGATGATGCCGCCGACCAGCAGCATGACGTCGCCCTTGCCGGCCTTCTTAAGGGCCTTGACCACGAACTCGACCAGCATGAGATAGTTCGCCGACATGATGCTGAGGCCGACGATATCAACATCCTCCTGGACCGCGGTGTTGGCAATCTCCTCAGGCGTCATGTTCGATCCGTAGATAACCTCGAATCCGCCGTTGCGAAGAGCGTTGCTTACCGAAACAAGTCCGCGCCAGTGTCCCTCCATGCCGGGCTTTGTCATCAAGATCTTTATTTTCTTTGCAGTTTTTTTAGCCATAACAACCTCACAATTTAGATACCCATAGGATGTTTCCACTCTCCGTACACCTTTAATTGTATAGTGGAGATCTCTCCGAGAGTGGCGTAATTACGGACGGCTTCAATGGTAGCCGGCATGACGTTCTCGCCCTTCCTTGTGTCCTCTTCAAGCTTTGCGAGGCACTGCTTGACCTTGGCGTTGTCACGTTCCTTCTTGAACTTCTTCAGTTTCTCTATCTGACGGGCTGACGAGCGCTTCGGGTCAGGCTTAAAGATCGGCACGTCGTACGGTATTGTATCCAACCGATGGATATTAACGCCAACTACGGGTATCTCGCCTGTCTGGATCTTGTTCTCGTAGTTGATGATGGCGTCGCGATACAGGCGGTGCACCCATCCTGTTCTTATAGCTTTGGCCAGGCCTCCCTGGGCCTCGACCTCGTTGATGATCTCCCATATCTGCTTCTCAAGCTCATTAGTGAGTGACTCAATATAATATGAGCCTCCCAGCGGGTCGATGGTGCGGGTTGCACCGCTCTCATATTGGACGAGCTGCCCGGTCCTGATTGAGAGAAGCATTGACTGGTCGGTGGGCAGGCAGATGGCCTCGTCATAGCCGTTGGCGTGGATCGACTGAGCGCCGCCGAGCACCCCGGCGAGCACCTGGAATGCGATGCGGATGATGTTGTTGTAAGGTTCCTGATAGGTATGCGTCGAACCTGATGTCTGAACATGGACGCGGAACTTGGCGCAGTTGGGGTCCTTGATCCCATATTTCTCTGTTATGATTTTGTACCATATGCGGCGGGCGGCCCGCAGCTTGCAGGCCTCTTCGAATATGTCGTTGTGTACGGCGGTGTTGAATGAGAAGCGCCTCACGAATTTGTCCAGCGGCACGCGTCCCCGCTTCTTCTCTTCCTCGATGTACTGGATGCCATTGGACATGGCCAGGCCGATCTCCTGCACTGCGTTTATACCGTTATCGCGCGCGTTGTATGAGTCGATTGACAGCGAATTCCACTTCGGCGCGTGTTCGGCGCACCACTCGATGAGGTCCACTGCGTAGCGCAGTTCGGCCTCAGGCCCCACCTGATTAATCAAGTTGAGCGCGCTCCATGCCAGCAGGTCGTTGGCCGACGTACCCCTGACCTGTGACATCGGGATACCCCGCTTCTCGGCCATGACCAGGTACATCGACGTGAGGACTCCGCCGATCCTGTCGGCAAGGTATGTGGAAAGTTTATCTATGGGCAGATCGGCAAAACAAATCTCCATGTCCTGAAGGATGCTGAACGGCACCCCGGCATGTCCAACCTCAGAAGCAGCCCGCGGGTCATCGGCGTCCATGCCGGAACATGTGGTCATGTCGGGCGCTACCGAGAAGCCGGTTTGCCCCAACTTGAATTCTTCTTTATATAATGCGTTGGTCTCCTCCGGAGTATTGAACCCGCTGAGTCTCCTGGCTGTCCAGGCCTGGCCACGATACATGGAAGGATAGGGACCGCGCGTAAACGGCGGCTCTCCCGAGGCGTTAAGGTCCTTCTTGTAATTGAGGCCTTTCGTATCCTCAGGGGTATAGATGTCCTTTATGGGAATCCCCGAAGGGGATAGGTTTTCTTTGTTACCCTGTGTCATATAGCCCCCTTATCAATGGAACACCCCGCCGAGTACTCGGCGGGATGCAGTATTACTTCTTACAGCTGCTCTTTTTGGTTGCGGTTTTCTTGGGAGCGGCTTTCTTCGGTGCTTTCTCTTTGTTCCAGCGCTCTTTCTCAACCCGATCTTTAATGTGGTTGATGATGACCTCGTTCGGAGTTCCAGGTCCGTAAAGACCGGTTACACCCGCCTTTAATAGCTTTGGTTTGACTTTTTCAGAGATAATACCTCCACCAACCACTAAGATATCGGAGCCCTTGTCCTTCAGCATTTTTGCGACCTCGGTGTAGTATGCCTCCTGAGACCAGGACAGTGAACTGAGGGCTACAACATCGACGTCTTCCGCAATTGCTGTACTGACTATCATCTCTGAGGTCTGATACCGTCCGGTGTATACTACCTCCATGCCGGCGTTCCTCAGAATCTGGGCGATAAGCTCCGCACCCCTGAAGTGCGAGTCCGTACCGGGTTTAGCAACTAATATGCGAATTTTCCTCTTTTCGACCACATTTACCTCCGATATTTTTAAGTATAAGTTATATTCTTAGTTAAGGAACTTCGGCCGCTCGATCATTCCGACCGTATCGTAGCTGTAGCCGAAAGCTTCACGGATCATTCCAAGTATCTCAGACCTTGTAGCATCAGCCTTGAAGCACTCGACAATGTAATATATTAAGTTCTCCTTTGTCTTGGCTTTCTCTCTGAGCTTCAGCAACGCCGCGCGGGTCTTCTTTATATCGCGGTTGGCCTTATACTTCTTTACCTCTTGGAACAGAGCCGACTGGGTCTTATCGAAATCCTTGAATTCGTACTCAACTATATCGGGTTCTTTTGCGTCGGGCAGACGGAAGAAGTTCACGCCGATCTGGGGTATGCTGCCGTCCGCAAGGCCGCCCAGCCTCTCATCGCGGGCAGCGTTGACATACTTCTTGAGCCAGCCGTTCTGAGCCACAGTCCAGATGCCGCCGAGCCCTTTGATTTCTTTCATCAGCTTGAAGGCTTCCTCTTCCAGTTTGTTGGTAAGCCATTCGACGTAGTATGAGCCACCGAGCGGGTCGGCGGTGAGGCCGACGCCGGTCTCCTGGGCGATGATATGGTTCAGAGCCAGTGTTATGATCGAGGACTCCTCTGACGGGATGCAGAAGGCCTCATCGTGTCTGGCATAGTCCATTGCGTTGCATCCGCCGATGATGGCAGCCAAAGCCTGGAAGCCTATTCGGGCGATATTGTTCAGCGGTTGCTGGCGGGTGATGGTCTGCCCCGGTGTCCTGACCGCTATGCGCAGGCGGCAGGTCTTATCGTCCTTGGCGCCGAAGCGCTCGCGGGCAATCTTGGCCCACATTCGCCGCGCGGCGCGCAGCTTGCACACCGTCTCGAAGAAATCGAGAGATGAGGCTATGCTTATGGTTACCCTGCCTCCCACCGCCTCGAACGGGACGCCGCGGTCGATGGCTTCCTGGCAGTATGCAGATACGGATGACATGATTATCCCCAGTTGCTGCACCGAGTTGCAGCCGGCCTCCCAGAGGTCGTAAGCGATCGGTGCGAAAGCAGAGAACTTGGGCATCTCCTTGCATATGAACTCGGTGAGGTCGCCGTTGAGCCTGCGCCCGATGTCCAGCGGAAAATCAATGCTGAATCCAGTAGCGGCGTTGGATATAGGGTCGTTGATGCATGAACCCCTGATGAGCTTCTTATCTACGCCCCACATGTCGGCGACGGTGGCCAGCTGCGATACACAGAGCACGTCGTCCTGCTGTGAGGACGCGCCGTGGAAGGTGATGATCGCAGTGGTGATGTCGATGCCCTTGATATCGGACTCGAGCCTCCTCCATGAGAACTGCTCCGGGCAGTAGCCGGCATCATACTTGGCCAGCGGATGGTCAGGATCGCATCCTGTCCTGTTGACGTCGCCGGAGGAAAGATAGATGGTGTCAGCACCAGCCTCCCAGGTAACCTTGCGTTCCTTCCTGCTTTTTTCTGCTGTCTCACGGGTGAGGGCCTGGGCGCTGACCCACAGCATGTTGCGGTACATTCCTTTGTAAATGCCGCGGGTGTAGGGGTACTCTCCGTCATTACCGATGTCTTTCTTGTAGACAATGCCCTTTACATCATCAGGGCCGTACGAGGGTTTGACCTCGAAGCCGCTCTCCGTCGTCATCTTGACGAAGGTCTTCTTCGATCGGTCAAAGGTGATGTTCTTCTCTTCTTTAGCCATTCTCGCTCCCCACTTTAGAATTTGTTACGTGCAAAACAATGCCGATTGATTATATAGTTTTTGGGCATTGCGTGTCAACCAAACCGCTAGTGCAGACGATGCCCTGTTTTGAGCATAACGGACGGAATTATATCATAATTGAAAGGCTTGAGGAAAGACTGGATAGACGATGTATCTATTTCGTCTTCCTTAACTTCAGATTGTAGTTTTTCCGCTGCGCGATTCTGTCCAGTATCGCATGTAGACTTTTCGAT
>CAYGXY010000083.1:0-2776 GCA_964354045.1 uncultured Dehalococcoidales bacterium | reverse complement strand
ACTCCCTCTGCTGACTTCTGCGCCGCGGCAAGGTTACGTGCCGGGTCCGTCAGTCGCGGATTCGGGAGGAGAAGCAGACCTCCCGAGGTAGGGTCAACCGCCTTCACCGCACACCTGCCGGATCTACACCCTTGGCCCTTGATGGATATGGACTTTGCGATCAGTTGCCCGCTCGTCCGACCGAGGGTGCCTATATCCGATTTCTGTTCGTCAGGTCGCGGCTTTGCTCCACGCTTCCTTCAGACGCCACCTCACGGTGACGCCCTTGCGTCTCGCTAATCCTTCACCTCCATCAGGTTGAATAGAGGACTTTCACCCCCAAGCTGTTGAACATGCTCGGCACACAACTAAACCGCTGCGCGGTGGTTCCTGCATTACCAGCCGTTATATGATGAAGATAACCTAATCTCTCTGGATATTCAACATAGACTTTTTCTTGTTGCTTGTTGATCAAGATGAATCTCAATACAATTTCTTTTGCCATACTGTCGGCATGAGCCGACGGATATTTTAATCAAAGGAGATTGTATGATGAAAAAATTGAGAGAACAGATGCTTGTAGACATTCAGTTAAGCGGCGCCACACCAAGGACACAAAAGACATACCTGAGAGAAGTGGACAACTTGGCAAAATATTTTAACAGGTCACCGGCGGAGTTGGGGGAGGACGAACTCAAAGAGTACATGCTTTACCTTATGAAGGAAAGGCATCTGTCCGAGGGAACATTCCGGTTCTATGTTGCTGCCCTTAAATTTTTATACAGAACGACTCTGAAACGCGAATGGGTGGTGGAGAAGATCAAGTGTCCCAAGAGGAAAAGCAAACTCCCTGTTGTTCTGGATCTTTCAGAGGTGGAATCCCTCTTTTCGGTTACGAAGAATCTTAAACACAAGGCGATCCTGATGATCACGTATTCATCGGGATTAAGGGCAAGCGAGACAGCACGCCTTAAGATAATCGATATCGACAGCAAACGGATGACGGTAAGAATAAGTCAGGGCAAGGGGGGCAAGGATCGCTATTCCATTTTGTCCCAGAAGACCCTTGAGTATTTGCGGCAATATTGGCGACAATATCATCCCACTGAGTGGTTATTTAATGGGGCAAAAAAGGATGACCACATATCCACACATTCGATACAGCTAATGTTTTATGCTGCAAGAAAGCGTGCCGGCATCACAAAGCCGGCCAGTGTGCATACGTTAAGGCACAGCTTTGCCACCCATCTGATTGAAGCAGGAACGAGTCTCCACCATGTCCAACTGCTTCTGGGCCACAGGTCTCCCACAACGACTACCGTCTACCTGCATGTCAGTCGGTTGAACCTGGCCCAGGTCATAAGTCCCCTCGATAAAACATTACAACAGATATCCTAATCCGAAAAGCGGATGCGGACATCTGGCGGCCTTGAGGTAGCGGACATTTTCCGTCAATACGGGCCTGTTTATAGAGAATCTCATAGGTTGTCCCGCAATCATTTGCGGGTCATGCGCGCCATTGAGGTATGCAGGACCGCTGCCCTTGGCGGCCATAGGGATCAGTGCGACAACTGCGGACACCTGGCAATATCGTATAACTCCTGCCGAAACCGGCACTGCCCCAAATGCCAGACCTTGAGGAAAGAAAAATGGATTGAGGCTCGCAGTGATGATCTCCTTCCCATTGATTATTTCCACCTGGTCTTTACCATCCCCTCGGGACTGAATCCCCTGGTATCAATGAACCGGAAGGTCATGTACGATCTTTTGTTTCGCTCGGTTTCCGAGACGCTCATGGAACTCTCACACGACCCGAAGCATCTCGGTGCAACGATAGGGGTCATCGGTATTCTGCACACCTGGGGTCAGAACCTGATGGATCATCCCCACATCCACTGTATTGTCACTGGCGGAGGACTATCCTCTGACCGAAGCCGTTGGGTATCATGCTGCAAAGGCTTTTTTATCCCCGTAAGGGTTATGTCGGCGTTGTTCAAAGGCAAGTTCCTTGACCTTCTCAAAAAATGCTTCACGTCCAATGATCTTGCATTCTCCGGCAGCATCAGCCATCTCAAAGAACCCGGAACCTTCAAATCCTTCATGGGACATCTCTATCATAAAAAGTGGGTTGTCTATTGTAAGCCGCCCTTCGATGGCGCCAAGGGTGTCCTTCAGTACCTCGGCAGATATACTCATAGAATCGCGCTCAGTAATAACCGCATCCTAAACATCCGGGACGGTAATGTCTCCTTCTTATGGCGGGATTATGCAGACGATAACCGCCAAAAAACCATGACACTCAAGGCTGACGAGTTTATCAGAAGGTTCCTCCTTCATGTATTGCCTTCTCGCTATGTACGGATACGCCACTTCGGTCTCCTGGCAAACAGAAAACGTAAAGATAACATCACATCATGTCGTGAATTGCTCGGAACCGGTAAACCCGTAACAAAAGAAACCGACAGACAGGAGCCCTGGCAGGAACAGTTGCTCAGGATCTGCGGAATCGATGTCACTATCTGTCCTGTCTGTAAAAAAGGCAGGATGTGCAGAATGGAGCTGCTGCTTCCCTACAGATGCAACAGCCCACCGGAGTTAAGATGAGTACCGCTCACAATACAAATATTATACCTACAGTTCCCTGCGAAAAGAACAGTCTGTTTCGCCATGTCCTACTATTGCCTAAAATCATATATCCCTATACCGCACGATCACAACAGGACCAATCTATGCCGTTCTTGGCATCCATAAATAACCAGCTTCGGCCCGAAACGGTCATCCATTATCCTGAGCCACA
>CAYGXY010000082.1:0-2883 GCA_964354045.1 uncultured Dehalococcoidales bacterium | reverse complement strand
GTCGCCATCGTCGAGGTAGCCGCCGCCGCGCCTGACGAACGATTCTATGCCGGAGATGTATGAAGGAGAGTGGACACGTGCAATTTGTTCTATTGTGGCGGCTTGTGGCTTGATGGGAACCAGCTTATCCATCGTTCCTACATTCTTGAGGTGCGACATCGTGATTGTCAGCCTCGATGCCGCTTCACAGTGGAGGCCGGTATCGTGCTCCAGGTAGATCGGGTGGTAAACTAGTCCAACGCTCACAAATTCTCCTTGATGTTGCTGTTGTCGGCATTATAATAGCAAACCGCGCGCGTCCGAGCAATTGCGGATTGCCCAGTCACGTATCGCTATGCTATACTCCACCTGGCGCAGAAACCAGAAATACTATGTATCTCCGTTGCAGAAAACATGAACAAACGTATGTAAACTATATAAGAGAATCAGGAGGATTGAATGGCTGAACAACTGAGTATCACCACCAAGAACTGCACGGTCGAGAGGGAAGGACACATTATAATCGTCACACTCAATCGGCCTGAGGCCAAGAACGCGCTTACTCCGTTGATGTTAATCGGGATGTATAAGGCGTGGCGGCTTCTGGATGAGGACAATGATATCTATTGCGCCGTACTGACGGGCAAGGGCGATACGTTCTGTGCGGGCATGGATTTGAAGGCGGGGCTGTCTCCCGATGATAACGCGGAGGAGATACAGCAGTTGATGAAGGATGTGCCCAATCTGCACTGGCAGGCACTGCTCCGCGAGAATCGCCCCAACAAGCCGATCATACTGGCTATCGAGGGATACGCTGTGGCCGGAGGTACGGAGATTCTGCAGGGCACCGACTTACGCGTCGGCGCCGAGGACTCCAAGTTCGGCGTGACCGAGGTAGTGCGCGGCCTCTATCCTATGGCGGGCTCCGCGTTCCGCCTGCCGCGGCAGATACCTTACTGCCGGGCGGCGGAGATACTGCTGCTCGGCCAGCATATCCCAGCGAAGGAGGCGATGGACTGGGGGCTGATTAACCGTGTGGTTCCTAAAGGGAAAGCCCTAGAAGAGGCAATAAAGATTGCCCGCCAGATGTGTGAGAACGGGCCGATATCGATCAGGGCTATCACCCGCACGCTGCGCGAGATCGATGCGTCGGTGCCGTACTCTGAGGCGCTGCAGAAGCAGGATTCGCTCGGCTGGCCGGTCTTTGCCTCTGAGGATTCCAAGGAAGGCATGAAGGCTTTCAAAGAGAAACGCAAGCCGGTGTATAAGAACCGCTAATCGGGCGGTTGTGCCAGGAGAGGGAATTCGCTCGGCACTCTCGTCGCGTTATTAGTAAGCTTCGGCCCTTGTGTGTGTATTCCCACAGGGGCCTTGTTTTTGGGAAGTATCCTGCACCTCGCGGCCGTGGCACGCTGCAGCCCTGCTCCTTGTTGCAATCGACGATATCTGTTTGCATTGCCCATTGCATATTGCTATGCTATACTCCACCTAACGCAGGAGGGCACAATGACTGAAGGCGAGAATGGTATACCTGATGTATACACCGACCAGTTTATCGTCAGCGGCGGGCCGTATGGCATGGCATTGAGCTTTAGAAAGTCCCCGCCGGAACCGGGTCCCGGCAAGGTGCCGGATACAGTTGCGCGTGTATGGATGAGTTATGAGCATGCCAAGATGATGACCTTCGTGCTGGCCAGACATATCAAAAAAATCGAAAGGGAGGCCGGTGTCTCTTTTCAGTTACCCTACAGGGTGTTGTCCGATTTGGGAGTAGGGAAAGAGGATTGGGAATTATTCTGGAAGTCGCCACCTGAGTTTAAGGGGTAGCGGCTTATCATCACGGAGTAACTGATGCCGTTAGAGTTCTCCAAAGTTGCCGCCCAGATAGAAAACATGGTGGCTAAGGTCGGGCTGGAGGGTGAGGAGCGGAGGGGCCGTCTGGCGCGGGCCCTTAAGCTCTTTGCTGAAGCGGATGCAGATGCCCTAATTGCTAAAATAGCCTCCTGTAACACGCCCTGGCCTGTTGCCGGAATAGCAGATGGATTCAACCAGCAGTATAATCCTCCGAATTGCCCTCAGGAATTCACTGTGCTTGCCACAGACGGCTCGCATATCGAAGTCGATCGCCATAACTCGGTCAGATGTTATCTGATAAACATCGGCAGTGTCGCAATACACTACGGTACGGAGCCCGATGCGCAGATTGCAAGTGAAGCGCATGTCTACTTCGGCGATGATCTGGCGCTGACCGACCCTGTAAGCGGTAGGGTAGAGCTGATAGAGGGCACTCTGCTGGGGGTGAAGCGCAGCATAGCGGAATGCTCTGCGCTTGCGGATGTCGTTTCAGAACAACCCCCCGGTCGAGCCACTTTAGCTATGATAGATGGGTCGCTGGTATTATGGGGGCTCTCTCCTAAGGATTACGAAGGTTTCATTCGTGAGGAATTGTTAGATAAAGATTATTTAAGCGCTTTCGATCGTATGCGGAAGCGCAGCATCGACAGCCCTTCTGCCCTGTGTGCCTACACCAGCTTCCCGCGTAACTCTGAATTCGTGAACGCTCTGCGCGTTTATGTCTGTGGCTGCGACCCTGTCGAGTGCGAGCGCTGCCGGCAGGAAAAACGAAAGCGTGAATGTGATGATATCGAAGGGATCGCGGATGGCGTACTGTTCGATGCGCTGCTTGACGTGGGGCAGAGATCGGCTGTGTTTTCGAGCGGATCGAAATATGTGCAGAAGTACTACGGCGAGCACAAGATAGGCTTCTTTTATTTGAAGGCTGGGGATGAGATCGCAAGGGTTGAGATCCCGCAGTGGGTCGCGGACCACGATGATCTGATCAACATGGTGCATTCGCTGGCGCTGGATCAATGCCGCCGCGGGCTGGGTTATCCGGTTGTGCTT
>CAYGXY010000081.1:0-6829 GCA_964354045.1 uncultured Dehalococcoidales bacterium | reverse complement strand
ACACCCCTAAGACCCCGGTCCTTCCGCGGAAGGACACCTCACAATATTTGTCATTGCCCGACTTGATCGGGCAATCCAGGAAGGGCACATTGCAGTGTGCCCCTACGGGGACGACGCTCTTCAAAAATGTCTCTCCCTTTTTGATAATGACTCACGACCTATTTCTCCAATCAGCAATGGGACATAAATCACATACAAATACGTGACGGTGACATAGAATACTCGTGATGAAAGAGAAGGGGGTGCATCATGAGAAGGAATTTTGCAGTAGCCCCCCGCAGGGATAAGGAACCGGCTGAAAAGAGGATTTTGAACTGTAACCATTACTGGCTTATTGAGAAGGCTACGGGTCCGAAGAGCAGGGGGGAATGTAAGTATTGTGGCACAAGGAAGGATTTCTCGAACTTTATTCCTGATTTGAGATGGGATACGGGTGTTTTTAGTAAACCTGAATCGGGATTGCCTGTGCTTGATGAGATACATAAAGAAGGCGTGTTAATGAATTAAAAAGTATATAATGTGCTGGGTACTACATCGATCTGTCGCGGGGGTTATAAGTGGATGTAAAGATTTATACAACGCCGACATGCGGTTACTGTAATATGGCGAAGAAGTACCTGTCCGAGCGCGGAATACATTATATCGAACATGACGTGTCCCGTGATAGACAGGCAGCGGATGAGATGGCTAAGCTCACCGGTCAGATGGGAGTTCCGGTTATAGTTGTTGATGGTCAGGTTGTTGTAGGATTCGATAGACAAAAGCTGGAGCAATTGCTTGCCAAAGGCGGCAGCGATAACCGCCCGAGGTTCGGGCTGAAAGTAGCGGATGCCAGCAAGATTGCCAGGAAGATGGGAGGATTGCCCGTATTCGGGGCGCTCGTTGGCGCTGTTGCTCCTGCTTCCCCAGGCGAACGTGCCGGAATAAAGGAAGGGGACATCGTAACTGAGATTAATATGCGGCCTATACGCGGAGCTGATGATCTGGAGAAGGCTCTGGCTAACCTGCGTCTCGGTGCTAGAGTGACTATAATATTTCAGAGAGGTCAGCAAACACTGAGAACTGAGATCGTTATATAGCTGGTTCTGAAATATGCTATGGAATGTTGTAGTCGAAAGTAGAAATGTTTAACTGAATGGCATCATCGCCGAAGATATAAGTGTAATATCCCTCAAGACCTTTGAGATGGTATTGAAACCACGAAGTGAAGTAATAGCTTGAAATACGTCGCTGTTCCTCGAATCCGATGCTGATATTTGATTCTATTTCAAGTTGGGTGGCTATTTCAGCGAAATTCCAGTTTAAGAAACCTATATGATTGCCGCTGCTGATTTCGATGTACTCTTTCACTGTGGTATCTGGAATAAGGTCGGTATAGAAATACGAGACATGCTCAGGCGGCACGAATGAATCGTTGCTTCCAACTTGGAGCTGTATGGGTATGGAAACGTTCTTAGCGGCATTCATGGTAGCAGTGATATAACTGGCATTGTAGCCTGCTGGGGCCAGAGGAACGGCAGCATCGACCTCGGAATCTGTAGCTCCTGCAGCCTCTATGCATCCTGCGCCACCCATGGAAAGGCCGATCACACCGAATTTATCTGTATCGATAAGTCCGTAGATAGGCGAGGATGGCTCGTTATTTAGCACCTTCAGCTGTTCAATGCCCCCGATAAAACCGTAAGCCCATTGCGTTGTGCTGTTAGAGAACATATCGGGGGGAGTGAATGCCAGCGTTACATAGCCATGTGAGGTGAGATGCTCTGATATCCAGCTAACTGACCACTCGCCACCGCCACGCCCGCTGCTGACGACAATCCCCGGATATGGTACATGAGATTTGTCCGCAGTTGTGAGTTCCCCATCTGCTTTGGCTGGATACCTTATGGTGGCCTCATATGTTCCAAAATCTGAAACATTATATACAATGCTGTAATCGCCGATATGGTATGCTCCAGGTTCATCTGGTGATGGAATAGTAGTGCAGGCAGATGCTAAAGCAAGAGAGAGACTTATCAGTATGATAGTGGAATATTTAAGGGGTTTCATGGGTGCTATTATATCACGGGTGGGAAGTATATCGAATTGGTAAAATTACTATAGTGGGCAAATTGAGCATCCAACCCCCTGCTATCCCCCACTCGTGGGGGAATTAGCTATCCAAACCCCCTGTTAGTCCCCCATACTTTGGGGGACTAACAGGGGGACACCCCCAGTTCCTCCGCCAGAGGGCGATCCCTCTGGACTCCTCCGTTACGATTATAGATCATAAAAAGATAGGGACACCTCTTGTTATTAAGGTCGAGATAAGGGCAACCCTCTTAATCCTTCTTAACTTTGGCAATAAGACGCGAGAGGGATCGAGGAATCCTGCACCTCTGTTTATAGTTGTCTGAGTCAAGGTAGTTCATAAATCGTCTTTTTTTGATAATGATACGCGACCAAATTCCCTGAACGATGGACTTTATGGTAAGCTTTTGTTATATTGATTGACTATTAGAAGCTGCGTAAGAATCTCAATTAGTGGGGCAGGATGAAAAAAGGTAAGGAACCGCAAAAAGACCTGTTTGATTTGCAGCGGGACAAGGAATTTAAGCAGGGGGCGCCCCTGGCGGCAAGGATGCGGCCACAGGATTTTGCTGATTTTCTGGGTCAGGAACATCTGGTGGGGGAGGGGAGGGCGCTGCGTAAGAGCATCGAATCCGATCAGTTGTCCTCTATTATCTTATGGGGACCGCCGGGGAGCGGCAAGACGACCCTGGCACTGATCATCGCGGGCATTACGAAATCGCACTTCTCACCTGTTTCCGCAGTAAGCTCCGGCGTGGCTGACCTGCGTCGGGTTATCGACGAAGCCAGGGACAGGCGCGGCTTGCATCGTCAAAGGACGATTTTATTCATCGATGAGATACATCGTTTTAATAAATCTCAGCAGGATACTGTCCTGCCGTTTGTAGAAGACGGTACTATTACTCTTATCGGAGCCACTACCGAAAATCCGTCTTTTGAGGTTATATCCCCGCTTCTCTCTAGATGCAGGGTATTTATTCTTAAACCGCTTAACGATGATCAGGTGCGTCTCATTGTGGAACGGGCGATAAAAGATGAAGAGAGAGGGATGGGGAAACTGAAGCTGGAGCTGGATGCAGACGCAATCGGTTTCTTGGTCACTATGGCGAACGGGGATGCCAGGGTTGCTTTGAATGCTCTGGAGATGGCAGCTTTATCTACGAAGCCTGATAAGGATGGCGGGAGAAAGATCGCTATTTCTACTATCGAGGATGTTATCCAGCATCGTGCTTTGCTGTACGATAAGAATGGAGAAGAACATTATAATTTAATATCGGCTTTGCATAAATCACTGCGTGGTTCAGATCCGGATGCCGCTTTGTACTGGCTGGGCCGGATGCTGGAGGCGGGAGAGGATCCTCTTTATATAGTTCGCAGGCTGATTCGATTCGCCTCTGAAGATGTCGGATTAGCCGATCCTCAAGCGCTTGTGGTGGCGGTTGCAGCGCAGCAGGCTGTGCACTTCATCGGCATGCCTGAGGGCAACCTGGCTCTGGCTGAGGCGGTGGTCTATCTGGCCACCGCACCCAAAAGCAATTCGTTATATACTGCTTATTCGCAAGTTCAACAGGATGTGCAACACACACGGAATGAGCCGGTACCGCTGCATTTGCGAAATGCTGTTACCAATCTTATGAAAGATGAAGGATACGGTAAGGGATATAAATACGCACATGATTATCCGGGACACTTTGTAAGGCAGCAGAATCTGCCGGATTCCATTAAGGATAAAAGATACTATATTCCCAGCGATGAGGGTGATGAATCAGAAATCGCGGCTCGACTTAAGGAATGGCGGAAAGATAACAAGTGAGAGAGGAATACAGATGATCAAAAAAGCTAACTTCAAACGAATAGTGTATGTGACATTACTGCTCCTGATATGTTTTCCGATATTCAGCCTATTCGGCTGCGGCGGCAAGTCTCCACAGGCATCAAACTTGATTCCTGTCTCTAATAACAGCTTCAATGAGGATATATGGCGCGATCCGCCGCTGGAGTACCATCCCTACGTGCGCTGGTGGTGGCCCGGGGGAGCAGTCGACAAAAAAGGAATACAGCGTGAGATGGGCCTATTTCAGGAGGCAGGCTTTGGTGGAGTTGAGCTACAGGCGTACCTGCTCGGCCTTACGCCCAGAGAGATCAATAGTGACGCCAATGTGAGCACTGTCGGCACGTCAGGATTTTTTGAAAAAGTGCGCATCGCAGCTGAAGAAGCCTCCAAGAGGAATATGTCCTTCGACTTCACCCTGGAAAGCGGCTGGCCCAGCGGAGGCCCATTCGTCTCCAGCGCCCCGGAGCGGCAGCTGCTTATGAGTGAACTGGATGTCAGCGGATCAGCACTATATGAGGGGCCGCTACCTCCACTTGAGCCACCCGATTACTACGAACCAGTCAATGGCATTATGGGTGTCCTTGGCCCGTTCGATACCGATGCTGAGCTCATCGCGGTCACCGCCGCACGTGTCGTCACTAATGCCTCTGGGTCAGTGACCCTAGATTCATGCATCGATATCACCAATAAGAGCCACGAAGGTAACCTAAGATGGAGAGTCCCATCTGGCACGTGGAAAATCTTCGCCTTTTATCAGAATCGTACCGGCCATCACCCTATAGGCGCTGCCTATCCGGGCCCGGCAAACTCCTCGCAGGTGGCTGACCATCTTGACCCCGCGGGAGCGCAAGAAGTTATTGACGGTTTCGCTGACCCATTGCTTTCGGCGCTTGGTTGTTACGCCCCTGACGCCATCTTCCTGGACAGCTTCGAGATGGTAGGGGAGCTGCCGTGGACGCCATCGTTTCTGCAACGTTTCCAGCAGACAAAGGGCTATGACCTCACACCATATTTGCCACTACTGTTTCAATATCTGGGCGAATCCAAATATACCCAGATCCTGCAAGATATGTTTGGTGAAGAGCCTGAGCCCGTTTACTATTCTGCCGACATCGGGATCAGGGTGCGCGAGGACTACGAGGAGGTCCGCTCCGAACTGTTCATGGAAGGCTTCATTGAGCCTATCCGCGACTGGGCGCATGCCAACAACATGTCGTTCCGCATGCAGGCACACGGCGGCTGGGCTAACTATCTGGACGCATACGAGCTGGCCGATATCCCCGAGTCTGAGGGGTTGTTCGCCGGTGGAGCATACGACTTCCTCAAACTGGCTTCATCAGCAGGGCACACCGCCGGACGCACCTTTATATCATCGGAGAGCTTCGTCTCCCTCAACCCCGACCCCCGAGCGCTCACACTTGAGGACTTCTACCTGCTCGCTGGGCGTGCCTACAGCGCAGGAATAAACCGAATCATCTATCTTGGCTATCCTTATCTCTATATTCTAGAGAATGGAAAACGGTTGTACGGATACCCGGCCCATGAAGAGAGCGAAAAGGACATGATAACTGCTGGTGGGGTAGCTTTCACAAGCTGGCTCGATGAGGATCATCCTGTCTGGCCCGATCTACCAGAGTTTAACATGTATCTGTCACGCCTGTGCTACGTTCTATCGCTGGGGACTCACCGCGCCGATGTGGCATGGCTGAATTGTGACTGGCGGTTTCCCGATAAGACCATAGGGAGTTTAATGGGTTTTCTCCCAGAACAAGGCGAATCCGATATCAGCCTGGCGCTCAAGCGTGCCGGCCTGGTGTACGACCGTGTCAGCCCCAGCGGCCTGACGAACGCGAGCGCAGCGAACAGCAGTTTTGCGGTTGGCTCTGCCCAGTACGACTGCTTGCTGCTGACCAACGTCAGCGTGGCGTCGCCGGAGTTGATGGCCTCCATCGAGAGGCTGGCGGATGCGGGCATCCCGGTGCTGGTGATGGGCGGGCTGCCTGAGCGAGCCCCCGGCTTCGCCGATTATGAGCAGAGGGACGCTGCCACGCAGTCTATTGCTGAGAGCCTGCGATCTAAGACCATAGCTGTTGAGGGGGTGGATGAACTAGGATCTGCACTTCGCGCCACGGGTTTACAGCCGTCGCTTACGCCCAGCGATGATGGTACTATGGCGTTTGCCTTAGACCACCGTGAAATCGTAAATGGCGACATCCTGTTCCTGTTCAACGAAGCGCAGGAAAATCGCACACAGGCACTCGATGTTAATCTTCCAGTCAAGCGCGTTCGGGTCTTCGATCCTGAAACAGGGAAGCTGTCTTTAGACGCGACGCCTGATATATCAGGACACTTGTCTGTGGAAGTGACGATTCCAGCACGTCGTTCGCTGGTGCTGATTATCGAGCGTTAGACAACATCGAAATGAATTTATTCCAGCCTTCTTTACATTTATAAGTCTCTGATAGAGCGGAATGAGATGGAAGTGCTATAGAGAGTATGATGATTTTTGCTGACCGCTGAAGCAGACCTGACAAAAATCCTTGCCGCCCGTCTTTTATAAGTAAGAGCAAGAAAGAGCGGCAAATTCATGGATAGTTCTGTATATTGCAATACTGTTCAACGGTTGGATTCTTGTGAAAAGACAAGGAGGAATCAGCTGAACGAGAAATGTGACAACGAAACCAAATCCGTGGAAGCCGTAATCGCAGGCCTGTTTGAAGCGTATTACGACAAGGTTGTTCGCTATATATATATCCGGATCAGCGATCAGCCGGAAGCTGAGGATCTAGCCGGCGAAGTCTTCTTAAAAGCGTTGAAATCCATGGGATCTTATCGTGGTTCTGCAGAACAACTGAGGTTCTGGATTTTCAAAATAGCCCGTAACATTGTAATAGATCACTATCGCAAGATGAGCAAACGCAAGAC
>CAYGXY010000080.1:0-2898 GCA_964354045.1 uncultured Dehalococcoidales bacterium | reverse complement strand
ATCCGCCATCTATCAGCACTATCTCGTGGTCGCCGGCTATACGCGATGCCACATCATGCAGCGCGGGCAGAAGCTCCTTGAGGTTGGAACCCTCGTTCATGACAGGGATGACAATACTAAGCTGCAAACTACGCTCCCTAGACTACATCCTGGCCTTTATCCAGCTCAAAGGCGCGATGCAGGGCCTTTACAGCATCCTTGGCCTTATCTTCATGAATAATGCATGTTATCCTGATTTCAGATGTCGTGATCAATTCGATGTTGATACCCGCGTCATACAACGCGCGGAACATCTTTGCGGCATATCCCGGTGTATTCTGCATTCCGATACCGATAATGCTTACTTTCCCGAGCTTTGAATCTGCCACGCAACCCTTTGCGCCTATAGACTTCACTACCGGCTCGACAACGCGTATTGCCTGATCAAGGTCGCTCTTGGCCACAGTGAAGGTCAGGTCGGTTATGCGTTCCACGCTCGCGTTCTGAACTATGGTATCTACACTGACATTGGCCTTGGCCAGAGCATCAAACACAGTGCTGGCTATCCCCGGCTTATCGGGAACACCTAATATAGTAACCTTTGCTACGTTCTGATCAAGAGCGATCCCCCGAACTTTTGCCCTTGTTTCCATCTCCATTCCTCCATGAATTAAACTACCTGGCGCATCAGTAAAGCTAGAAGCAACCAGTATAGGCATATCATACATCTCTCCGAGCTCCACACATCTCAGATGAAGGACCTTAGCTCCAGAGCTGGCAAGCTCCATCATCTCCTCATATCCCAGTTCCTTCACTTTGCGTGCTTCCGGAACTATCCGCGGATCGGCAGTATACACGCCGTCCACATCTGTGTATGTTTCACATATGTCCGCCTTGAGCGCTATAGCCAGTGCCACAGCAGTGGTATCGGACCCGCCGCGTCCCAGGGTGGTAACATCGTCTTCTGAGGTGATCCCCTGAAAACCGGCGACGATAACAATTTTATTCGCTTTTAGTTCTTTCTTCATGCGCTTGACTTCGATGTCTATGATACGCGCCTTAGTGTATACGGAATCAGTCATTATACCCGCCTGAGCCCCGCTAAGGCTGACAGCATCATGTCCCATGGACTTCAGGGCCATGGCAAGAAGCGTGCTTGATACGAGTTCACCTGTAGAGAGCAGAACATCCAATTCCCTTACGTCAGGGTGATCGGTAACTTGACGGGCCAGAGCAATCAGTCCGTCCGTCGTTTTGCCCATAGCCGAGACTACCACTACGACATTGTTACCCTTCTCTTTGGCCTTTATGGCCCTTCGAGCTACATTCCTTATCTTATCTACATCGGCGACTGAACTGCCGCCATATTTCTGTACTATTATTGCCATACGCTCTCCGATTTCTGGTGCCATTTACGCACTAATTTATCCATCATATGGTAACCATGTTCTATAGAAATTCCAGTACTTCTAGCTTCCGCTTCGTTAAAACGCCTGGCCCCGTTTGAAGCAATTCCCTTTCCCCAGACAAGAAATGGCACCGCTTCCTCTGTATGTGTTTGAACTGCCAGTGGAGTCGGGTGATCGGGCATGACAAGAACCCTGATAATATCATCTTTCCACTCGCGTATACGGCTGACAATCTCACGATCTATCATTTCTATAGACCGTATCTTGTTCTCCGCCGATCCGCTGTGTCCCGCTTCGTCGGGAGCTTCTACGTGTATGACGACTATATCGTGGTCTTCAAGCGCTTTGAGCGCGCCAGTCGCCTGGGCTGAGTAGTCGTTATCTATATTATCAGTGACTCCCGGGATATTGATTACATCTAATCCCGACATCTTCGCTAATCCACGAAGCAAGTCCACTGCTGAAGTAATTGCCCCTTTCACTCCGTATCTAGTCTCAAAAGATGGCAGTGCCGGTATCTTCCCGCTGCCCCAGAACAACCATATCATCGTTGCCGGTATCTCGCCTTCAGACTCGCGCTTGACGTTTACAGGATGATCACTCAAAACATACCGGGAGCGCTCCATCAGATCAACCAGGATTGCACTGCCGGGGCCGTGCGGCATGAATTCAGCTATGGGCTTGTTGGGGATATCATGGGGTGGGGTACATACTGCATTTAGTGCAATATCATGGCCGGTAATCTTGCATATATGACGATAGCCGACGCCGGGATAAAAACAGACATTCTTTCCGCCAAGTTCTTTGTTTATGGCTTCTATTAGAACGCGTCCCTCGTCCCCTGAAATGTGCCCTGCGCAATAGCTCCACATGGCCCCGTCTTTAATTGCTACCAGGTTGCAGCGAAAGAGTATATCCTTATCGTTAAAGGGGACATCCATGCTGATGGCCTCTATGGCGCTTCTGCCCTTGAAATAGAGGGCGGGATCATATCCCAGCACAGACATACAGGCAATGGCGCTGGATGGCTCCATGCCCGGCGGCACGGTGCGCACCAGGCCGACCGTGCCCTCTTGCGCCATGCGATCCAGGTTAGGAGTAGCTGCCAGTTCGAGCGAGGTCTTGTTGCCACGCTCCGGTATCGGCCAGCCAGCGGCGCCATCCATTATGAGGACACAGTATTTCATGACAATTAGTATATGACATAGGTAATGTCAATTCAATACGGCAGGTAGTCGTGTATCTTTTCCGTATCCAATCCCCTGCTGTAATCCCCCTTAGTCCCCCTTTATGAAAGGGGGATATCAGGAGGATTTTTTCATTGGGGACACCCCCAAACCCCCGCCAGGAGAGAAATCTTCTGTACCTCTTCTTGCGTCTGTCATTCTGAACGCAGTGAAGAATCTCGACGAGATCCTTCGGTCGCTGCCTCAGGATGACAGGCTATGGAATGATCAACCACCTGCTATCTCCCATCGAAGGGCGAACACATAGATTCGCCCCTACGGGA
>CAYGXY010000079.1:0-6583 GCA_964354045.1 uncultured Dehalococcoidales bacterium | reverse complement strand
ATTTCTCCTCCAGTTTGTTCAAAATGTTCAAGTTTCTTTTTCTCAAATGCTTTTCTGATGATTTCTATTCCATCCTGATTACCAGATAGTAGACCCATTAAACCTTTCATGTTTGTGGTTAGGTTTTCACCTAGGAATGAGAAAATCATTCTCATTCTTCCCCACTCATAAGCATCTGATGCAGAGTTGTATTTAAACTGACCTAGACGAACATCAACCAATCGAGGTATCCAGTTCTTGAACACCATCATTGATTTAGTCATGATGTTCATGTTAATCATTCTCAAGTCATCTTCCGAGAGGTTACCAAGAGCATCTTTGTTAAGTTGTTGAACCTTTCTTCTAATATCGATTACACTATCAGACATTCGTTCCACTCCAGGAACTACAAATCTTCCGTTCTCAATCTTAGCAAGTTTCATCACTCCTTTTTCATTAAGAAGTTTCTCAACCTGCTGGTCAAATCTTTTTTCAAACTCAGCTCTTTGTTCCGCAGTTCCAGAATACTTGTTTGCGTATTCAGGCTGCTCTCTAAGATATTCTCTAGCATTCACCACTCTACCATCTACAATGATTGTATTGCTTAAGAATGCATAGAAGTTTGTCATCTGTACAGCAAAGTCTGCCTTTCTCATGAGTATCATTAGAAAGTCTTGCATACCTTGTTGTGTGAGTCCCTGCACAGATAGTGATTTTGCAACCTCTCTGTTGTAGTTATCAGTGAGTGGTAAGAAGTATTGTAAAGCTCCAACAAACATCTTAGCACTATCTGTTTCATTACCTAGTGTTGTATTAAACTTATTTACAAACAATTGGTATTCTGATTTCAGAAAGTCAGTTTTGTTGAAATACTTTCCAGCATTGATTAATGATTGAACATTACCACCGAAGAAACTGGATGTTGCTGACAGAGGGTTAAGACCTAGTGCTGTTAACTGGAATGAGTTATTCAAGTTATCAATAACTTTATTCACAGTGATTTGTCTTTCACTAAGTTCTTCTGGGAAAATCTTCATGTTCAACTTTTCGTTGATCACCTTGCCCCAGTTACCAAGCTTGCCCAAAGTTGCATCAAACACATCACTCTGTATATACTTTTGTCCATAGATTATAGCATCCATCATGGCTTCGTATAGCTCAGAGTTCTGTCTGTTATCATCAATCTTAACTGGTTCACCATTTTTCATTTTGGCTTTACCAAAGATTGATGTATCTATTGACTTTTTATTTCTTTCAACTTGACCCACTGCTCGTAGTTGAGACTCAATTTTTGTAAGATATTTATATCTCAATGCCATCTCATTGTACATGGACATTGTTCTGAACAAATCATCACTAACAGTCTCGTCAAGCTTTGTTACAAAATATTTAGGAATAGATCTCTTAGGCTTGCCAGTTAGTGGATCAGTCTCTCCATAACCAACGTCTCCCTCATCAATGGAAATACTTTCCATAAACTCTCTACCCACTTCAATATTGTCATTTGTCAACACTCGTTCAACTAATGACTTCCTAACGTATGGTAGGAATATTCTAGCGTATCTCTTCTCAATGTATCCAAGCTCTGCATATTCATTGTTCTTCTCAATGATATAGTCATAGAATCTCTTAGCAGCTTCATTACCTGGAGCATTCAAATATTTCCATTCTTCAGATTCCCATAGTTCACGCTTAGGAAACTTTCTAATCTCGTCACTAAGTAACCATCCTAGTGAATCTTTTTTAGCTATGCTGTAAAGATTCTTTGCTTTATCTATCTCTCTTTTCTCATCACGTTCATCCTCAAGCTTAGTGCCACCTCTGTGTTTACTCTGTATTCGTTCAATTTCTTGAATAAGGAGATTGTCCAAATGTTCTCTGTATGCATCAACATCTATGTTTTCTCTAAGCCATTTGAAATCTGCTTCTGCTCTACTTGCAGTTTTCTCTCTGACGTTTTTATAAAACTCAGACTTGAATTCATCAATGAGTTCGTTTGAATCTTTCTTCTTAATTGGTTTGAACAGATCTTTGTCAGCAATACCTTTTGACTTTATCCAAGCCATGTAATCGTTCTGAAGTTGAGATAGCTTAAAGCTTTCTGTTTCAGTTTCCATTGCTGCAAAACCTAAAGCCTCACTTGCTTTTCTATATAATAGCTGAACAGCTTTAGTTTGTATAGTGGCAGTTGATGAGAACAATCTTGATAAACCCTTTACAGTTTTCTCAGCCATTCCAAAGAAGTTGAATCCTTCTCGTTTAGCAATTACATCTCTTACAAAGTCCTCATTGATTTGTTTAAGTTCTGTAACATAGTTTCTGGAATCATCTGATATATCTCTTAGTCTAGTGACTAATTCCTTGTCCTCGGGATCAATGATTGATTTGAGCTGGTTGTACAAATCAATATAGGATTCGATTGCAAACGTAGCATTCTCATGATTCGTGATGAATGTATTGATTTCATCCTCACTAAATGATTTTGGATCACCCACTGCAAATCTGGTTTCATACAAATCTACCAAGGAATTGATCTGCTTATGAAGTATTGCAACTTGCTTCAACAAAGGAGCTACATCCTGTTGCATGTGAAGCCTCATTATCGCAGAGAATAGAGCATTTAGTTGTTCTGCTTTATTCTTCTTTTCAGATGCTGGTACCTTTACATCTGAGAATCTCTCATAGGCAGTGTTTAATCTTTCAAGAAGAGCATCAATCTTTTTGTTACCTGTGAGTTCACCTTTGGTAGCCACTGGAATCAAATAGCCCTCATCTTCACTAATATTCTTTACCACTACATCACCAATCTTAATATCAGTGAGGCGTGGTAGAATGTTCTTATTTGGTTTACCCTTACTCCATTTGGTGAGAATAGGAATCATTCGTGTCTGACCAAAGTCTTGATCCTTCACTCCATAGTTATTCTTTAAGATGAGTTTGTACTGTTCCATCTGAATTCTCCATGACTGAACCTTGTACCAAGGAATCTCATCATACTTTTCAGTATTGAGTCCCATGAACTTCCAGTCAAGGATATTTATCTTTCCATTTCCTGTTATTGCCATGAAGTCAATTGTACCAGCAATATCCCTAGATGGATCGTATATACTAACTTCTTTTAGAAATCTTGTTTTAGTACCTGGGTTAGCAGCTTGATTAGCAGCTTCAAAAGCTTGCATTCTTTCCAAGAGATTATCTCTTAGAATCTCATAGATGTCATTATCATTTGGATCGATAAATGAGACGTGATCATCATCTAATATAAGCTGTTCTATTTCTTCTGGGCTCTTTAAGAAACCATTCTCATCTGTGAACATAGTAAAAGCATGTTCAAAGTCGAGGTGACCATTTGTACCCTTCTCTGCCTTTAAATCAGTGACAGCCTTTTCATATTCTGATTGAACAAGATCTTGTTGCTTTCTTCTTCTTTCAAAAAAGTCTTTGGTTAAATCACTAACTCGTCTTGCAATTTTCTTAACACCATCTAGAAAATATCTCTCTTCTTTTGCAGCACTATCCTGATCTACTTGCTTATTGATTCTATCAGAAGTGTTCTTTATGTTATTGAATAATGATTCCTGTGTAGTTTGTTGTAAAAACTCTACAGCATTATCCTCACGAATATCTTTGGCTGTACCAATTTCTTTTCCAGAAATAATATCAATGGCAGCCTGATCAAATCCTGATTTTTGATATATCAAACTCTTCATCCAATTGAGTATATCTCTCCACCAAGATTGAGCCTTTGCAAGATTCTCTGGTTTTTCAGAAGTGCTTTCAACGCCAGTGATGATTTTCTCTACCAACACTTTAGCAATAGCCTCTTCCTTGAGTTTAACAACATCAGGCTTTCCATCCTTCTGATATAGAGGATTGTTTCCATACTCAGCAAAAACACTATTAAGCATGTTGTATCCATTGATCTCCTTCATAAGCTTTTGATAAAGCTTAGGATTGGTTTGCTTGATGATAGATACAGCAAAGTGCATGGCTTCTTCTGGAAGAGCCTGTGCTTCTTTTCCTTCTACAACAGAGATGAGTTGTTGTGTGATTTGAGCAACGCCATTAGCATCATACTTGATACCATTGACAACTATCTCTTTCATCACATTTACATCTACACCAATACGCTTTAGAAAATCTTTTACAAGTTTTAAAGTTTCAGGTGATGCAACTGGTGGAAGAGTTTCTTCAGCAGTATTTTGAGCAACAATGGGTTGATCAAGTGATGTAGTTGCAGTTGAGTAGTTTATATGTCTAAATCCTTCATAGTTAAAGTTGAAACTGTCTTTGGACTTCATGTATGGGACAAAAGCTTTCCAATCAGTAAAGTCTTTGTCTCGACCCATCTTGATCTTAGCAATCATTATCTCTTTCCAAAGCTTAAAATAGTTTTCATGCTCTTCTTGATTAGGAGCAAGTCTTATGAAAAAATCAATCACATATCCAGTATCTTTTATCCAATCACCTTTCTTATGCTTGACTTTAGCAATTTCTTTTACTTTGATTGGTTTTTTTGTTTCAGGATCTTTTTTGTAATAGCTGATTTCCTCCTCGTGATAACCATCTTCCTCATAGAATTCACCATCTATAACACCTTGTGTAGTCAGTGATTCATATGCTTGATGTTCAGCACCATAAAAGGAATTAATGATTTTGAAATTTGGATATCTGTCTTGAAACTTTTTGAACCAATTGAAATTTTTAACCTCATCCTGTGCTGCAACTGCCGATACATTTTTGTCAATACCTTGGTATGCTTTGATTTTTTCCAGAACATTCTTGTTCTCTTCAGATGAATTTAATTCAAATGGAACTACCCAATCAATATCATGAAGAGTCTCTTCTTCTGTTCTATAAACAGTACCAGCACGTCTTAATGCAAGAGAGCCAGTGAGAACAATACCCAATTCCTTTTGTCCAAATTCTACTAACTCTTTGGCAAAAGGATCAGATTCTATTGTTCGATTGTAATACTTTTGAATCTGATCATCTTTTAATTCGTAGTTGAAATATTCATAATTGTTATTCAATATCTCATCTGCAATAGCGGTCCCTATGTCAGAAAGTTTCTTCTCACTGTTCTTGTACTTGTCTGAGAAATTTGATAGTATATCTTCAAAAAACTGAACAATCTTATTCCATAAACTAAAGTCTTCTCTAGTCCATTTTGTATCAAGTGATTTTTCAAATCCTGTAGGATTCAAATAATACTGACTCATTTTTTCTTGAAGAAAGTCAAGAATAACAAGATCCCTGATTTTGTTTTTCCACTCTTGACTGTCTTCGATAAATCCTTCTCTAGATTTTATTTGTTTAGAATGATAGTCAAATCTTTCTTTGTACTTACCCCACTTATTAACTAGATATCTAAGTTCAGATCTAAGTTTGTTGTTTTGTTTACCTAATATACTATAAGCAAAGTATGCTACTTCAGGAAGAATAGACTCACCTTTTTTATAAGCTATTGATTTTGTAACAAGATCAGATGCAGTGAGAGCGTCTATTCCCACATCTTGTTTTAAATTTTCATATTCACTAGCAGTAATATTAAAATCTTTTAAGAAACCATCAATTAATTGCTGGTTCAAATTTTTTATTACTGCCGAATTATCATCAACCGTTCCAGATCTTTTAAGAAATAAATTTCCTTGATTACTAACAAATTTTTTAAAACCTTTAATATCATTCTCGTTTCCTAAAATGTGGATTTGTTCTGGTTTGAATACTACATAATTATTTTGATTTTGAATAGGGTCAGCAATATTTTTAGCTATGAACCCATCTTTATTATTTTCTATTGCTTTCTCAAGAGCATTATTATAAGTACTTATCGCACTGCCAAACTTACCACCATAAGATTCATTGTTAAAATCTTCTGTTGCAAAATTCTTTAAATTTAACAAAACAGGATATACTTGTCCAATATCTGGATCATCTTCTATATTAGGATCTAATGAAATTTGTCCTGCATAAATTGAGGCTGTTAAATCATTATTTGTAAAAGTAATTCCATATTTAGAAGTATAGATTTTACCTTGATTATCAGTTCCTCTTTTTATTTCCTGCAATCCTTTTATTGGACTACCATGATAAAGAACATCTTTTACTTTACTCTCTGGGAATATAGAATCAATGTAGGCTGAGTATTGCTCAGGAGTTCCTACAGATGCTAGTTCTGGATTGGTATTGAATAATTCTTGAACACCTGGTTTTATAGGAGCTGTTGCTTGAAGAAATAAATCTCTTCGCTCTTGTTCAAGAAGAGCTTGGTCACCTCTAAAGAAATCAAAATCACGTTCGAATGCTTTCTCAGCATCTAGCTGTCTCTTGTATTCTTTATCAATAGCATCTTCAAGAGGATTGATTTTTACATACGCACCACCTTCTCCAGAATAAGGAATCACTCTAGCAATTGCTGAGGACCACATAGTATTCAATTCCTTTACGACTTTATTCGCACTGGATTGAGCAACTATTGCATCTGGGTTTGGTAACAGCTCATTGATGCTGTTCTCAATCACTTTTCTAATTTCTATTGGACAAGGCATGTTAACAAGTCTTTTTGTAAAGGACAGCAGTCATTATGATTTTCTTTCGGATG
>CAYGXY010000078.1:0-4274 GCA_964354045.1 uncultured Dehalococcoidales bacterium | reverse complement strand
ATAATACACTCGTCAAAGCGCAATACATTTTTGGTCGAGATAAAGCGGGACGGCAGTCTCCTGGTGCGGGTGCCGGAAGGATCTTCAGTTGAGGCGATACAGAAGGCTATCGACAGCAAAATGCGCTGGATTCTGAAGAAGAGGGCGGAGATCTACAGGCTGGATATATCGGTTAATCCGAAAAAGTTCGTGGATGGGGAGAATTTCCTTTATCTGGGGGTGGTCTATCCGCTGTCCGTAGACGGCACCAACGGCGCGCAGCTGGTCTTTGACGGTAGTAAATTCGTTCTTTCCAAAGAGCACCAGTCGCAGGCACGGGACGTTTTTATTGAGTGGTATCGGGAATACGCACGGCGGCACATATCGGAGAAGGTGAAGAAGTATTCGTCGCAGTACAATATACCTTTCAGCAAGATACACATCACCAATGCAGAGAAACGATGGGGCTCATGCAACAACAAAGGGAGCCTGCGCTTCAGCTGGCGGCTGGCCATGGCGCCGCAGGACGTCATCGATTACGTGATCGTTCACGAGCTGGTGCATATAAAGCATCTGAACCACTCACGTGCTTACTGGCAGGAGGTCATCGCCATCATGCCCGATTTCAAGGAGAGGAAGCGATGGCTGTTCAGGCATGGGAACAGGCTTATTCTCTGAGGTCGTGGGAACTATCGATCAATTATAGGTCTCAAGAAACCCTGTTGTGCTTTACGCCGCTCCGATGCGATATCCGCCGGAACAACCTGATGAAAAAAGGAAGTATGTGAAGGAACATCAGGACAGCGAACGGTATGATAAGAATTTCATGCATTTCGAAGGAAGCCTGCTTGCTTAGTAATCCGAATGTCAGGGATTCCACTGTGCGGGGCTCGCTGATGCCGTAACCGCTCAGGACGAAGAGCAGAACCGTGGCGAACAGGAGCCACCTCACCAGCATCCTGAAGAAACGCCAGTCGATCTTGGAAATATTAGTCAAAGAAACTTTCATCAAGGTCTCCGCCGTTTGAGAATCCCCTGCTCTCCCAGTATCCTTCATAGTCCGTATCGTCTGACACTTCGATCTCTGTGATCCACTTTATCCACTTGTAGCCCCATTTGCTTTCAGCCACCAGCTGGAAGGGGAAGCCGCGCTCCGCGGGGAGGACGACGTCGTTCATCTTGTAGGCCATGATGATGTCGTTGTTGAGGATATATTCGACGGGAAGCGATGTAGTGTATCCGTAGTATGCGTGGAATATCACAAACTTTGCGTTTGGAAGCAGTTCCGCTTCGTTAAGCAGGTCTTTTATAAGTACGCCCTCCCAAAGGATTTTGACGCTCCAGCCCTCCACACAATCCAGCGTTACCACTTTCTTGTAAAGGTCGTGAGCGCCGATTACCTGGTCGTATGTGTACTCAGACTGGTTCTGCACCAGTCCGCTGAATCTTAGTCTATAGCTGTCCGCGTTGACCTCCTGAGGTCCATTGATAGAGTTCTCGCGGAAGTCGTTCACGGACGACAGGTTTTCACCCTGGTACTCGCGCACCTCCACGGAGGCCAGATCAATTGCGTCCTTGCCTGTGTTGCCGACGATTATAACTGTCGCAGCTATAATGGCAGCCAGCAGTAGAAGTGTAAATAACTTAGTCATTTGAACCACCGCCTTCGATATCGGCAATTTCGTTTATACCGCCACTACCTCTTTCACTTCCGGCATCTCGCTTCTTATGAATCTCTCGACGCCGTTCTTGAGTGTTATCGAGGACATGGGGCAGTTGACGCAGGCCCCGACGAGCCTTACGGAAACGATGCCGTCTCTTACGCCCACAAGCTCTATATCACCACCGTCCGCCTGCAAACCAGGCCTTATCTGCGCTATAATCGATTTCAGTTTCTCCTCCATGTTGTCCCCCTTATTGAGATCGTGTTTTATCTTCATGCTTATATGTTAAATTAGAAGAGAGACGATGTATGCGACTTTTATCTCTAATCGTTGATTATTAGGATGCAGGATCGATATTTGTAGAGAAAAGAAAAGGCGTGCCTTACAAGGCACGCCTTTATCGTTAACAATTGTATCGAAACTACATGCCCAGTTCATGGGCGATGATACTGCGCTGAATCTGTGAAGTGCCGCCGCCAATGGTGAACAGTTTTGCTATCCTCCAGTGGCGCTCGATGTCAGATTCGGGAAGGAAACAATAGCCGCCGAAGGTCTGCATCGATGCGGTTGCTATTGAGTAGAAAACCTCTCCCGCCATGAGTTTGGCCATGGAAACCTCTTTGCGGCAGGGGATCTTCTTAGTGATCATCCACGCAGAGCGGTATACGAGCAGGCGCACCGCATCAAGCTGAGCCTGGAGATCGGCCAGCATGTGTGAAATTCCCTGATTCTTGCTGATAGGCTTGCCGAACTGTATGCGCTGCTTGGCATAGGCTATAGCATCGTCCAGGCAGCACTGTGCCTCTCCTACGTTAGGCGCTGCGCCGGCCAAACGCTCAAGCTCGAGATGTCCGACAAGGACTTCCCACCCGCCGTTCAGCTTGCCGATAAGGTTCTTCTTGGGGATCTTGGCGTCGCCGCAGAAGATGGAGCAAGTGCCGATGGCGCGCCTGACGATGAGGGGCAGACGCTTGCATTCGATACCAGGCGCGTTGTTCGGTACCAGCAATACGCTGATGCCGTTTTTGAGAGGCTTTGCGTTCTTGTCGGTCCTCACCGCCATGAAGACTATGTTGCCCGGCAGATGCGCTGCCGTTGCGAACTGCTTCTGTCCATTAAGCAGGAAGTAGTCTCCTTTATCCTCCGCCATACATGCGACGGATGCAGCATCGGAACCGGCCTCTGGCTCTGTTATAGCCACTGAGAAGCGCTGCTCGCCTTTGACGAAGGGCGGCAGGTATTGCCTCTGCTGCTCTTTTGTGCCGTGCTCCACGAGGTTCATGGCGCAGAACATCGGCACACTGAATAATGAAGCCATCTCATAGCTGTATTTCGCTAAGCACTCCATGAATATGGCGTACATAATGGCGTCAGAGCCCATACCCCCAAATTCTTTAGGGATGAGCAAACCCAGGAATCCCTCTTTGTTTCCGGCTTCCCATAGCTCCTGTGGATAATGCTTCTCCTCATCGCACATGCGGGTATATTCCCGTCCTGCTTCCTTCTCGGTGAAGTCCTGCATCATAGTGCGCCACATTTCCTGTTCTTCAGTGAAACTGAAATCCATGTATCCTCCTTCTATGTAATCGGGATAAGTGTATTATTTAACCGATACTACCGACCCTTCCAGACGGGTTTTCTTTTCTCTGCAAACGCACGGGGGCCCTCTTTGGCATCCTCGCTGTTGTAAACCTTCTGATAGATTTTCTTTGCCTCCTCTAGTCCTTGCTTGCGGCCGACGTCCATGGCTTTGTACATTGCCTCCTTGGCAGCCCTCACGGACAGGGGGGCATTTTCAACCAGCACCTGGGCTATCTCTATCGCGGTTGGCATGAGTTTATCCAGGGGTACGACCCGATTGATCCAGCCTACATCGTACAGGCGTTGGGCCGGCACCGGATTGCCCATGAGCAGCACCTCGAAGGCCATGGGCAGCGGCAGTTGCCATAGCACAGGCACAGCCCATGGGGTGCCGCGTCCGACCTTGACCTCGCCCACTCCGAAACGGGCAGTATCGGCGGCGACACGGAGGTCGCACATCATGGTGTATTGGAAACCGGCGGCGGTGGCGATGCCGTTGACCGCTGCGATGATTGGCTTGGTCACGTTGTGGCCGTAGGGTGTGCCCACTGTGCCGTCCAGCACGCCGGGTTTGAGCTTAACGATGTCGAACGAGGGGTCTTTGGCCACTCGCTCTGCCTGGTCTTTAAGGTCCATTCCGACGCAGAAGGAGCGGTCGCCAGCGGCCGTCCAGATGGCGACAAAGGCATCGTCATCCCGCTGGAACTTCTCCCACGCTTCGTCCAGCTTGTCGTACAGCTCGATAGTAAGAGCGTTCATGCGCTCCGGCCGATTCATAGTTATCGTTACAATATGATCTTTCTTCTCATAAAGAAGTACATCTGGTCCTGATAAAGGCATAACACCCTCCTAGACTATGCTTCGGGATTTGCCATCGTATCATATGGAGGACCCGTCAAGGCCTTAATATCCTTCGCATCTACTTCGATCTCCATACGTGACAGGCCGACGCACATGGCTTTGCCGGTTTGGTCTACCCTGAGGGTCTTGGTTGCTCCGCCGCCTAGTGCGCCGTACATCACGATCTCCAGGGCGCAGAAGTTGTCCATC
>CAYGXY010000077.1:0-2505 GCA_964354045.1 uncultured Dehalococcoidales bacterium | reverse complement strand
GCCTGACCGGCGCGGGGTTGACGCCGATGCAGATCATCGCCGCCGCGACGCGCAACGCGGCCCGGGTCTGCGGCCTCGGCGACGAGCTGGGGACGCTCGAGGTCGGCAAGACCGCCGACATGCTCGTTGTCACCGGGGATCCCCTGACGAACCTCGCCGCCCTGGCCAACCCCCGTCTGGTCATCCACCTCGGACAGGTCATCCGGGGCGACTGAACAGCGCCTCGGCCCCGGTCGCGGCCAGCCGGGAAGGTCAAGGACTCAGCCTTCGCGACGGCCGAGGGGGCTCACTCGATGGCCGGGAGGATGATGTTCTCGGGCTCGAAGATGACCTGGCGCTCCCCTTCCTCGACCTGGCCCAGGTCGAGGAGGTCGTGACCCACCCTCTTGCCCGCTTCGATGGTCCGCTCGGCCTCATCCTCCGGCACGAAAACATAGAAGCCGATCCCCCAATTGAACGTCGTGACGCAGTCCTTCAAGCTGACTCCCGTCTCGAGCATGAACCGGAACAGGGGCGGGACCTCGTCCACCCATCTCTTCACCCGGTAGGTGAAGGGCTTCTTGGCATAGGCGATCTTGGAGATCCCCCCGCCGGTGCCCCCCAACAGGGAATGGACCTCGACGTTCTTCTCCTGGAGGGCCTCCACGAGCCCGACATAGGAGCGGGTGGGGATGAGCGCCTCTTCGCCCAGCGTCCTGCCGTTGGGCAGGAGATGGAGGAACCCTTCCTTCAACGCCAGGGCCCGCTTGATCACGAGCGATATCCCGTTGGCGTGCAGTCCCGACGAAGGGGCCCCGATGATATGGTCCCCGACGGCCAGCTTATCCCCCGTGACCATCCTGCTCCGGGGCGCGATGAGGCCGGTGACGCAGCCGGACAGCGACGGCGCGCTGCGCACCGGCGGCTCGGCCTTGACCAGGTAGCGAAGAGCGGGAGACTCGCCGGCCGGCAGGGCCATGCCGCACATCTCGCAGGCCTGGTAGAAGCTCTCGGCCAGGACGCGGCTCCGCTCCTCGTCCTGGAACCATTCGCTGTCGCCGGCCGCCACTTCGTCCGTGTAGATCACGGGCAGGGCCCCCTGGCAGATGACGTCGTTGGCTGCCATCAGGGCCGTATCGATGCCGATGCCCTCGTAGTAGGTCTTTCCGGTCCCGGCGTGCTGGTACATCCACTCCGCGATCCAGTTCTTGTTCCCCAGGCCTTCCTGGGTCATGCACCAGAAGTGGGGCTGGCCGCCCCGGTACTCGAAAACGGCCCCGTGGGCGCCGACGCTTTCCCGGTCGACGTACACGCCGCGCCGGTTCGGGAAGGCCAGCGTCCGTTTCCCGGCGCGGACCATGGCCATCTTGAACGGCTCGATCTTGGCGTAATCCACGCCGGCCGCGGCGTATTCCGATTTCGCGCCTTTCTCCGCCATTCCGTTATCCTTTGAAAAGCTCGTCCAATTGGGCTTGCGTGGGGCGGTTCGGGATCACAGCCACGGTCTTGCCCTTGTACTCGAAGACCTCCTTGTCGTCGTCGTTGATCTCGCCGATCACTTCGGCCCGGACGCCCTTCTTGCGGATCGCCTTCAGCACCTGGTCGACGTCCTTTCTCGCCACCTGGACGGCCATCCGGCCCTGCGACTCGCAAATCAGGATCTCTTCCGGCGTCAGGTCCTTCTCCCTGAGGGGCACCTTGGACAGGTCGACGTGGGCCCCGAAACCGCCGTACCTGGCGGATTCGCAGACGGCGGCGCCGATGCCGGCCGCGCCCAAGTCGGAGCAAGCCTTGATCTTGCCCGTGCGGAAGGCGGAGAGCGTCGCTTCCATGATCTTGCGCTCTTCCTTGAAGAGGGCGACGGCCGGGCGCATCTCCTTGACCAGTCCGGCCCGATAGAGGGAGTCGTTGCCGTCGCTGCCGGTCCGGCCGATGAGGATGATCCGGTCTCCGGCGGACTTGGCGGGCTTGGTCAACGGCTTCTTCGTGACCAGCTTGCCGATGACCGAGACGACCGTGGCCGGGACGATGTCCGAGAACGAGGTCGAGAAGCCGCCGCCGACGATGAAGACGTCCATGACGTCGCACATGTCGCGCAGGCCCTTGGCCATGATGCTGACCCGTTCCCCGCTGGTCATCTCGACGCATTTGCCGCACGTGCACGTCCCGGCGAACCCGCAGGGGCCGACGATGACCTTTTCCTTCAGCGAGCGGGTGCCGATGAAATTCATCAGGAAAATGGGCCGGGCGCCCATGGCCACGACGTCCCGCATGGCCCCGCCGGCCCCGGTGGCGGCCGCGTCGTAGGGCCGGGGGACGCAGGGAGAACAGTGGCTCTCCATTTTGCCGACGAAGGTCCCCTTGATCCCGGGGAACTTGAAGGCGGCGGCGTCGTCGCCCGGGCCGACAATGAGGGCCCTGGGAAAGAGTTTGCTAACTCTTCTGTTCAGGGCCTCAATCGCTTTAAAATCAATGGCCTTGTCGATGTTGTGATGCAGATGCACAAATAGAGCATGCATCAATGCT
>CAYGXY010000076.1:0-6038 GCA_964354045.1 uncultured Dehalococcoidales bacterium | reverse complement strand
TATTATTATGTGCGACTTTGTGTAGGAGTATACTGTTTGTCGCTTTTTTTGTCAAACATTGCATGACACAAAAAGTATAATCGAATACGCAATTTCAGCTTATGGGCTGAAGTGAATATTTTCATGTAAAACGTGTAACGTGTAATGGTATGTATTATAGAAAGGACTAGTGGTAAGAGTGTCCTGAAACAAGATGCCAGTTGCTAAGCGGCCAGTAGCAGAGCCACGCCTTGCCGATTATATTTTCGCGCGGCAGGGTGCCCCAGCTTCGTGAATCGCTGCTGTTATTACGGTTATCACCCATAACAAAGTATTCCCCCTCTGGCAGTTTAGTTTTAGGATAATCGACGACTGCTGGTTCTTTTATATAGGGTTCTTCAATGATCCAAGAATCCCCTGAGGAATTATTTGAAATATAGACCTTGCCATCTTTAAGCTCGATCCATTCTCCGGGCATACCTATAATGCGCTTGATGAGAACACGCTCGGGCTCTCCGGGCTTACGAAATACAACGACATCACCGCGGTGTGGATCTCCAAACCAGTAGGCGGCTTTGCAGACAAGGACCCGCTGTCCAGTATACAGATTTGGTTCCATGCATGAACCATCTACTTGGCGGCTCTCCAGAGTGAAGTGAACCCCGAGGAAAATGATTAGTGCCAGTACAAGTGTGCCCACGATTTCGAGTATGGTCAGTTTCATTGTTGCTGAATTATAGCATAACGCCAGTCTGCTTTGAACATAAGTCATGGTTATATACTTTGTGCCCTTTTGTGCTTGGGGCTGGTTTATCGGTAGAAGAGGATTCCATTTGTCAGCTTTCGACATACTGGGGTTGTTCTCAATTTATCGCCGATAGTTGCCGGTAAATAGCTAATGTGTCAATGAGATTAGACAGGAGTTTTATTTTACTTTCATTGATTAATATATTGTACTTTTTATAACGCAGATGATAGAATGACAGCCGCAGGTCACTCAATCCATCTCGCGAACTAACTGCTTTAAATATAGGTAATCTTCGAATACCGTAGCGGATGACTCCTTAACGAAATACACCTGGCGAAGGGGCTCATCTGCACGTTACCGGTTATTATATCAATGTATTATCTGTGTTTTCACGAATGTGCATATAGTTTGGAGTAGGCGATGGATTACATGGAACGGGCCCTCTCTCTTGCCAGGATGGCTATGGGCAGCACCAGCCCCAATCCGGCTGTCGGCGCGGTGATAGTAAACGATGGCGTGATTGTGGGCGAGGGATACACCCAGCCGCCAGGATTGGCTCATGCTGAGGTGGTGGCGTTGAAGCAGGCGGGGGAGAAAAGCCGAGGGGCTACAATGTACGTTACTCTTGAGCCATGCTGTTTCTATGGGCGTACTCCTCCTTGCACAAAGGCGATACTGGATGCCGGCATCGCAGGGGTACATATAGCTACGCTGGATCCCAATCCAAAGGTAGCGGGCAAAGGCAGGGCAGAGTTAGAGGATGCTGGCATAACTGTCTATGTAGGAGAGCGCGAGGAAGAAGCGCAGGAAATTAATGAAGCCTATTTTAAATATATTACTACAGGGATCCCCTTTGTTACTGCCAAGTTCGCTATCAGCCTCGATGGCAAGATTGCTACCTGGACAGGCGATTCTCACTGGATAAGCTGTGAAGAATCTAGGAGATTTGTACATAGGCTACGTAGGGCGTCTGATGCCATCATGGTCGGTGTCAATACGATAGTCATAGATGATCCTAGGCTTACGGTAAGAGAAGGCCAGAGCGAAAAATATCCGCTCCGCGTTATCGTCGACAGCAAGGGGCGCGTGCTTTCTACAGCACGGGTATTCAGCGAACCGGGCAAGACAGTGGTAGCTGTGACTCCAGACGCTCCATCGGAGACTATTAAAGAGCTTCAGAATGTTGGTGCCGAGGTGGTCGTAATGCCCTCGTGGAAATCGATGGTAGATTTGAATGAGCTCCTGGCCGAACTGGGACGCAGAAACATAACAAGCATACTGGTAGAGGGGGGCAGCGGCCTTCTGGGATCGATGTTCGATGGGTGCATGGTGGATAAGGTCGTCGCGTTTATAGCACCGGTGATTGTCGGCGGTGAGGATGCAAAGTCCGCAGTCGGCGGGCAAGGAGCGCATAGGATCGGGCAGGCGCTCCAGTTGTCCCGCATAAAGGTGGAACGCTGTGGTAAAGACGTTATGGTGATGGGTTATCTCAATGAGGAATCTGAAACTGAAGGTTTTAGTCTTTAACTCCAGTCCACGCAAGGAAAAAGGTAATACTGCTCTTATCCTCAATCCTTTTATCGAAGGCATGCGTGAGGCTGGGGCCGATGTCGATCTATATTATAACTATGATCTTAAAATCAAGCCCTGCAGGGGCTGCTTCAACTGCTGGCTGAAGACGCCGGGCATCTGTTCTCAAATGGATGATATGCAATGGCTTATACCCAAAATGCGTGATGCAGATGTGTTAGTTTATGCTACTCCACTATACAGTTATGGGATGAATGGCCAGATGAAGAATCTTATCGATCGCATGATCGTTCTGGCAGAGCCGTTCATGGAAGTTGTGGAAGGACGTTCACGTCATATCGCAGGAGATGGGGCAAAGCTGCGTAAAATCGTCCTCGTTTCGAATTGCGGTTTGTGGGGAATCGATAACTTCGATCCGCTGGTTGTCCATGTGAAAAAGTTGTGCCAGGACCCGCCGATGGAGTATGCCGGGGCCTTGCTGCGCCCGCACGGCGAGGCGCTCCGGGCCATGCTCGATATGGGTGCACCTGTGGGAGATATAATCGATACGGCCAGGGAAGCTGGCAGGCAGCTCATTGTAGAGGGCAAGATGTCACAGCCTACTCTTGATGTTATAAGCCGCGACTTGCTTCCCGTCGAGGTCTATGTGAGAATGGCCAATGAGCAGTTCCGCAGGGTAATGGCGAAACACAAAGAAAAGAGCTAGCGGGGGTAGAGGTAATGTTTACTGGAATCGTAGAAGAAATCGGCAGCGTCACATCGGTTGGAGCGAACCAGCTCACCTTTGCCGCCGCAACAGTGCTGGATAAGAAGACCAGGATAGGTGACAGCATAGCTGTTAATGGCGCCTGTTTAACGGTGAAGGCGCTGACCCCGTACTCTTTTTCCGTAGAGGTCATGCCGGAGACGCTGAAGCGTACAAATCTTGGGATGTTGCATAGCGGTGATCGAGTAAACCTGGAGCGTGCTATGCTGGTCGGCGGGCGCTTTGGCGGGCATTTTGTGCAGGGGCATGTGGATGGGACGGGCAAGGTCAGCGCGGCGAGGGCTGAGGAGAATGCACTGATATTGAAATTCGATGCTTCCAAGGAAATAATGAGATATGTCGTCGAGAAGGGTTTCATTGCAGTAGACGGCGTGAGTCTGACTGTAGTAGAATGTAACCCCACGTCGTTCAGTGTCTCGCTGGTGGGTATAACACAGGCGGAGACAACGCTGGGGGGACGTAAAGCCGGCGATATCGTTAACTTGGAGGTAGATATTCTGGCGAAATACGTAGATAAATTGAGCCGAGGGGAATCGGGCATAACCAAGGAGTTCCTCACCGAACACGGATTTATGTAGAGGATAAAAATCAAATGGCGCTTGCGACGATAAAAGAAGCAATCGAAGATATCAAGGCTGGCAGGTTTATCATCATCGTCGATGATGAAGGCCGCGAGAACGAGGGCGACCTGGCGATGGCGGCTGAAATGGTTGATCCTGAAGCCATTAATTTCATGGCGAAATATGGCCGCGGACTGATATGCATGCCGATAATCGGCGAGCGGCTCGATGAGTTGAATATTCCCTTGATGGTCGGGGAGAATACATCCAAGCATAATACTGCTTTTACTATATCGATAGAGGCTAAGAAGAAGGTCTCCACCGGTATCTCGGCGTACGATAGAGCTGCAACCGTAAAGGCGGTGCTCGATCCCGACACCAGGCCGGAGGACATCGCACGCCCCGGTCATACCTTCCCGCTGCGGGCCAGGGAGGGCGGAGTGCTGGTGCGGGCGGGGCATACCGAGGCCATCGTGGATCTGGCTCGGCTGGCCGGACTGTACCCCGCAGGCGTTATATGCGAGGTCATGAACGAGGACGGCACGATGGCGCGCCTTCCGCAGTTGGAGATGGTTGCGAAAGAGCATAAGCTGAAGATTGTCAGTATTACCGACCTGATCACCTATCGCCGCCGGCACGAAAAACTGGTCACTAAAGTCGCTCAGGCCAACCTTCCCACCAAGTACGGCCAGTTTACCGCTATCGCTTATAAGAGCACGATCGATCCCGACCAGCATGTGGCGCTGGTGAAGGGAGACGTTTCGAGCGACGAGCCGGTGCTGGTGCGGGTGCACAGCGAGTGTCTGACCGGGGATGTGTTCGGCAGCCTGAGATGCGATTGCGGCGAGCAGATTGAAATGGCGCTGAATGCAATTGCGGAGGAAGACAGGGGTGTGTTGCTCTATATGCGACAGGAAGGTAGGGGCATCGGCTTGCACAACAAGATCGCGGCCTACGCCCTACAGGATAAGGGGCTTGATACCGTCGAGGCGAACGAAACGCTGGGCTTCCCCGCCGACCTGCGCGATTACGGCATTGGCGCTCAGATACTGGTCGACCTCGGGCTGAAGAATATCAAATTATTAACAAACAACCCGAAGAAGGTGGTCGGGCTCGAGGGTTACGGGCTGCATGTGGTAGAGACGGTGCCGTTGAGGGTAGATCCCAATCCTCTTAACCTGCGCTACCTTGAGACAAAGCAGCAGAAATTAGGCCATATTTTAAACTTGAGCTCTTCAGACGAGAATAACAAGGACAGCGCTTAAGGAGGAGATTTACTATGGCTATGAAGGCAGCATTTATGGCGATAATTCCGGATGCTGATCCGGCCAAGCATCGGGCTGTTATATCAACTGAGTTTGCTGAGCTGACAGTTGTGCTTGTGCCGAACATGCAGCAGGCGATAGAGAAGGCCAAACAGCTGGCGGAGGAAGGATGCGTCGTCTTAGAGCTGTGCGGCGGCTTCGGGCATAGCATGACGGGGAAGATAGCAGAAGCTGTGAAAGGTAAGATGCCGGTCGGGGCGGTGCGCTTCGATGTTCATGCTGCCCTTGGCATGAGCGCCGACCAGGTTTTCGGGGGATAGAATAGCTCTGGCTTAATCGATGAAGGAGGATCTAGTGAATAAGAAATATGAAGGCAACCTTGTCGGCGCCGGACTCAAGTTCGGGCTGGTGGTTTCACGTTTCAATGAATTCATAACTGGCAAACTGCTTGAAGGTGCGCAGGACGCGCTGATCAGGCACGGCGTCAAGCCGGCGGATATCGATGTGGTCTGGACCCCTGGTGCTTTTGAGATCCCGTTCGTCGCCAAGAAAGTGGCGGAGAAGGGGAAATACTCCGCCATCATCTGTCTAGGCGCTGTCGTCCGCGGCGGCACGCCGCACTTCGATTATATCGCCTCCGAGGTTACGAAGGGCGTGGCGCAGGTCGGGCTGGAGACGGGCGTGCCGGTTATTTACGGCGTGATTACTGCAGACACGCTGGAGCAGGCCATAGAACGGGCCGGCACCAAGATGGGCAACGCCGGATTCACAGCGGCCATGAGCGCTATAGAGATGGCAAACCTCATGCAGTCGCTTGCTAAGAAGTGACCTTGTAGGCTACATCACCGCGTCTCACGCGATCGGGGACCTTGATCCCAATGGACTCCCTTGGCTTGGCCTCGTCGACCTCAGCACGGTCAATCTGAATGGATGATGCGGTGAATGTCAGGTCTGTAGTGTGTCCCTTGATGTGGATCGTGTCACCCTTTTTGACTTTACCTGTGAGCTCAATGCCGGCCACTACAGGTTGAGCAAAGAAGTCACTAACCCTTCCGATTTCCACTTCCGCCATGGCGCACCTCCTTATGCTCTTTTGTTGGGAGTTGTATAGTAAAACTTTTTACTTAAAAAAGCAAGGGGATATTGTCGATTTCGGCGGCGGTATGAGAAGAATAACGAGTTGGAATTAG
>CAYGXY010000075.1:0-3078 GCA_964354045.1 uncultured Dehalococcoidales bacterium | reverse complement strand
CCGGTACCCTGCCTGCCCCGAGCCCTGCTCACCGGATGATGAAAGCTGATAAATAATATGACCCTCGTATAAAGTATCGTATATGACGCGAATGAGTCACCTGATATCGGATAGTATGGATATTATTGCCGTAAGTGCCTTTGTCGTCTTGTTCTGCCTTGCCTTATTTTATATACTGCACTATATGTGGAACTGGTTTTAACCTGGTTTATTTTTTTTAGGAGAATACACTCTTCTAAAAACCTGTTCTCGTTGTTGTTGTTCTGCTTCTTCTCATTCCTTCAAAATACATGCATTTACCTCAAAAATAATGGATGAGAATCTCTCCAATTTGCGACAATTTTATGCACTGTATATAAAGTCAGACGCGCATTTTAGGTAAAAATTATATAATACAACCACAAAGTGGTTATTACACCTTAAGTGCACTGTGCAATGGAAGTGTGCACAGCGCAAATAGGGTAGATGTCGAACAGCTAGGGAAGAAGAGTATATATGGCGTTACACATATGCAAAGATTTAGGGATGGATTGTTCATTCGAAGCGACAGGAACCACTGATAACGAAATTATGAGGAAATATATCTATCATGTAGAATCTTCACACAATATAAATGTACTAACCGCTGACGTCATTTATCGAGTTCAGAAAGCGATAAAAAATTAGTATCGTTTTTTTTTAAAGGCACATTTCATGGGTCTGTTTACATGCATTGCATCGATGCCGTGCCAGATTTCATTATAAAAAGGATTAGATAATGATTCAGGAAGATCCAGACAGTACTTCACGTCCTAGATGTTATGCCTTATTTGCCTTTCATAGAGCGGATCTTCCATCCTTCTTTATTTGTAAAGAAGGGCAGAACTTAGCAAACAAAATGTTTCAGTAATCTCAAAAGACAATCTTTCCAATGCCGAAAAAAAGTTATCCACAGATTTGCTGCTGTTAACAGGGAGCATAATTCTGTGAGTCTCTAGAATATCCGCTTAAAACAATTTCACGCTGCAATCAGTACCGATATTCTTTTAGAATCAGTCAAGAATCAGGATCATGGAATCGAACTGGTGTAGCCGGAAAAATTCGATCGTTAATTGGATTAACTGTTCGAAGGATTTTGATCCTGCATTACAACCATGTCTCAAGACTGCATGGTGCTCGGTGGGATAAGGGTGAATGTATCCATATCCGCAAAGTGAGAAGATAATAGCACTAACATAAGAGCGTTACATCATTTCTTATGTATACTTTATCGTTCAATGATACTAGTATCATACATCAGCCTTATGTTACAAAACGTAATCAATTGATAATGGAAGGTAGGTAATGGGAAGTATTAGATATGAAAAATTGGGGATTTTGTATAATTATCCTGATTATCCTTGCATCATCCGTGCAAGGAGTCTTGGGTGCACGAGAGTCAGATGCAGATTCGAATTCGAGTCTTATCTCTGAAGCTCCCTTGAATCCGGAATATATTGAATATCATAACACTTTTCAGGTACTTGAAGGGGTAAACCAGATCAATTTCAAAGATTATCTCGGGTATGTTCCAGAGCCAGTTGACACCAATTACCTTAAAGGAAAAAAGGTTTCGAAAAAAGCGCTGGAATCAGAGATGCAGGGAATTGCGGATGTGTCTGCCGTTGATATGGGAGACATAATGTCTGCGCCAGCCACGTACGATCTTCGCACCTTGGGTAGGGTAAGTCCAGTGAAGAACCAAGGGGCCTGCGGGAGTTGCTGGGCATTTGCTACGTATGGGTCTATGGAATCCGAAGCTCTTCCCGGCCAGATGTTTGATTTTTCCGAAAACAACCTGAAAAATACCCATGGGTTTGACTTGGGCCCCTGTGATGGAGGAAGCTCCGGGATGTCAACAGCCTATCTTGCCCGCTGGGGCGGGCCGGTAGCAGAAGTCGATGACCCCTACGTTGCATCCAGCACAACCTCTCCCAGCAACCTAACGGTGCAAGAGCATGCCCAGGAAATCATCTTAATCCCGGGTCGTTCGGGATCCCTGGATAATAATAATATCAAGGCAGCCCTGCAGACAACCGGTGCCCTCTTTACTGCAATGAACTGGAACAACCTCTTCTATAACACTTCATCAAAAGCCTACTATTACAACGGCACGTCCTACTCCAACCATGCAGTAACTATCGTAGGATGGAACGACACGTATAGCAGAACTAATTTTAACCCGGCAGCTCCGGGCGATGGTGCATTCATCATCAAGAACAGCTGGGGCACCTCTTGGGGGGATAACGGGTATTTCTACCTGTCCTATTACGATTCTAATGCCGGAATTGTCCTCAAGGCATTTACAGGAGAGTCAGCTGCAAACTACAATCATATCTACCAGTACGATCCCCTCGGCAGGACTCAACACTTTGGCTACACTTCGTTTTTAGGATTTGGTTCCGACACTGCCTGGGCGGCCAATGTTTTCACGACAACTTCTGCAGAATCCCTTGAAGCGGTGGGATTCTACACAAATCAGGTGGATACCGCATACCAGGTCTTCATCTACACCAATCCTGATCAAGGACCCATTAGCAGCGCCGGCCCGGTCTCCACTGTTCAGGGAACCATTGGGATACCGGGATACCATTCGATTACTCTTCCGACACCGGTTTCGCTCAATGCAGGGGAAAAATTCTCCGTTGTGGTTCGGTTTCAGACGCCGAACTATTTCTACCCCATCGCCGTAGAATTACCTATCAGCGGGTACTCCAGTCAGGCAACTGCGGGTGCGGGGCAGAGTTACACGAGCGACACGGGATGGATCTGGACAGATCTCTCAGTACAGTATCCCAACACGAATGTCTGCCTGAAAGCTTATACTTTGAACACGCCGCCCCCTGTAGCAGCACTCTCTGCCACTCCTACAAGTGGAATGGCCCCACTAACCGTAGCATTCACTGACATCACGGAGGGTGGCACACCTACGATGTGGAACTGGAGTTTCGGTGATGGCAGTTGGTTCAACACAACATTGTCATCCGAACGGAATCCAACCTACATTTATACATCTATCGGAACCTATACCGTGTATCTTACCGTTTCGAATGCAGTGAG
>CAYGXY010000074.1:0-2781 GCA_964354045.1 uncultured Dehalococcoidales bacterium | reverse complement strand
CATCGTATTGTTACCGGGAACCGAAGCGCAATGGACCCCGGGGACGTTGAGCGGCCACATTTGCCAAATACCGTCAAGCTCCGCTTTGCGTCCGCCGATGACCACGAAGAGATGCGGGCCGCCTCGCCATCCCATCGCTTCATACCGTGAACTCATTGCGTTCATGGTGATAGCGCCGTTCCACTGACTCGGCAATGGTCGGTAGGTGTGATGCAACACAACACCCTTCGCCCACGGAGCGGTGAGTGAAGGGTCATGCTTTGCTAAGTGTTCGCGGAACTCGTCAATGGTACGCCAGTGACGCAAATCGTATGCGTAGCTCACGACCGCACGCCCTGCCATTGCGTCACTTTTTGCATGAACGCCGTTTTACTCATGCGGTTGACAATGAAGTACAATTCATCGCCAATCACGGTGATGTTGCCGTGCGCATCTTCGTGCTGTTGGAGCAATTGCCACGGCTTATTGATTGCAGGTCGGTACCAAAGATGTATTGCGAATTTCTTTGAAATGATGCCGTATGAACTCATCGACGTTGCGAACCATTGCCCCGCGCGATCAACCGCAACGAAGGTCTGCGTAGCTGTGTAGGTTCCGCCGGGTAGATTCAGTTCGACCGGGTTTGGAATTGGTGGTTGTACGTTGTTCATGCGTCGTTCTCCTCTGTGTTCATTATCACATTGCCGTCAAGTGGCGAGGTCACCGCGTGCCAATCGATGCGCTTCTGTGCGATGTCGACGTACTCCGGCGTCAGGTCGATGCCGACAAAGTCGAAGCCCTCGCGCACCGCTGCGCACCCCGTCGAGCCGGAGCCCATGAACGGGTCAAGCACGACGCCGCCCGGTGGTGTCACCATGCGCACCAAGTAGCGCATCAAGGCGAGGGGCTTTACGGTCGGATGATGGTTGGCGCGCATTGGGTGATTCGTCGGTCGGTCTTCTCTGTACTCTTTGCCGTTCATCGCACCGGCTTTGTGCCACTCTTCGTACTGCAACCCCGCTTCACGCTCCGCTTTCGACGCTTTGGCCACGTAGAAGAAGCGCGATGCGCCGCCGGAGTCGCCGTAGTTGTCGGGCGAGTTTGCTTCTTTGGCATTGTGATGCGCATTAGTGTGCATCCATCCTTGCCTTGTGCGGTTTAACTTTGTTTGGTTGCCGCTTCCCTTGCTCACACCACTCTGCCCATCCAAGACAAGCGCCGCCTCCTCGTCGAGGATGACGTTGGAGGGCCAGCGGCCGGTGACTATGTGTGGTACTCCGTCGCTGTGATTTCTAGTGCTACCAATGCTGACTAAGTTGCCTACCGGTTTTTGCATACGTTCATCACTGCCCACCCTCGTCCCTTCGATGTTGAGCGCACCGGTTCCCCATTGCGCCACGGTGTCCGCCACCGTGCCCCGCAGTGGCTTCCGTGCCAATACTGCGGGTTCGTGCGCAGGCTTCAGCGCAGTGCCCCACCCGTGCCATTGCTTGGCGAGGTCGGTGGCGGTGATGTCGTACTCAATCGGGCGGTGTGTTGTAAATGCGTGGTCATTGTTTGAACCGGCGTCCCGCTTTGTTCGCCCCACCACGTCCCGCACCGCTCCCGCCTGTTTATCCATAGCCTTCGACACGTCCAAAGACTTCGGAAACCCGCTGCCGTATATCCATTGTATTTGATCGCGTATCTCGAAGCCTGCATCCTCGACGGCCACAGCCAATCGATGATACGTCCGAGACCCGCCGAAGGCGATGAGGTGCCCGCCCGGCTTCAGCACACGCAGGCACTGTTGCCACACCGTCACATCGTAGGCAATGCCGCTATTATCCCAACTCTTGCCCATGAAGCCCAACTCGTACGGTGGGTCACAAACAATGCTGTCCACGCTGTTGTCAATCATCGTTGCCAACACTTCGCGACAATCACCGAGGTGTAACGTATGCGTCATCATTCCACCTTCCCCAGCGTGACGCCGGTCTGCCCTTGGTACTTTCCGCCCTTGTCTGCATAGGTCACCGCCGGTCGTTCGCCACGATGAAACATCACCTGCGCGATGCCTTCATTGGCGTAGACCTTGATGGCGTGCTGCGATGCGTTGTGTAGTTCGATGGTCAGGTGTCCGTGCCATCCCGGCTCCATCGGCGTACAGTTGACGATGAGCCCACACCGTGCATACGTTGACTTACCAACGACCACGCCGACGACGTCCTCGGGCATGCGGAAGTACTCCACGGAACGGCAGAGGATGAACGCGCCCGGTCGTATTTCTTCGTGCGTGTGCGACCAATGCACCCACGGTACCGTGTCGTCTTTGGGGTCGACTAAGACCATACTTAACCGCTCGACGCGTGCCCACTCATCAGCCACGCGCATGTCGTAGCCGAACGACGTCACCCCGTAGGATATGACGTCGGGCCGCTTCGCACCTTCGGCGAAGGGCTCAATCATGGCGTCCTCTTTGGCGAGCCGGGTTATCTCGCGGTCGTTTAAGATTGCCACACCGCCACCCCTTCGTCGTTAATCGTCATCCATTGTGACCAGCACGGCTGCGATGCCTTCCAATGCTTCCACCCTGCGCCACCTCGCCAAAGACGCCGGAACGCGTCGTATTGATTCGCCGGCGTGTCGGTGTCTGCGTGGGTTCGACCTTGCAACCACATGTAGGTCTTGTCGTTGAACTGAAATAATCCGCCGTCCTTCGTAGCCGATCGTGCGTGCATCGAGTACGTTCCGTAGTTGAGCCCGTCGCCGGACTCGCACGACACGATGGCGGCGGCTTCGCGTGTCACCGCGAAGGGCTCG
>CAYGXY010000073.1:0-2540 GCA_964354045.1 uncultured Dehalococcoidales bacterium | reverse complement strand
ATGCTGCTCAGAAGAAGTTTTTGTCTCATTCTAATTCTCCACCTATAACCACCGACCCAAGTGTCAGGTCCATAATGTTAGACTCAGGCTGCGTCTCGTTTGGAATCCTGCTTGGACATTTGTCGACCCTGAAGGTTAAAGGCTAGTTTGCGCGTTGAATTCAAATGTTTTTTGTTTAGCGAAAAGACGAATTGAAGGAAGGCTCTAAGGGAGTGGAAAATCCCTTAGAGCTTACAATAGGGCCATTTCAGCGGGAAGCTTTGAATCATTTTCCCCCTCAGCGGAAAGTTTGAGGTTAGAGGTTTGAGGTATTAGGCTAGACTCCTTAATGCATAAACCAGTCGCACGTTAAAGAGTGCTAAAAACAGCCACAAGTGTATTAAATTGGTATGAAAAAGTCAATCCTTCGACATGCTCAGGATTGACCCTGAGTGCGCTTCTTGCATACCCCAGAAAACGGATCTTAGCCGCAATCGAAGGGTCAACCGGTTTTTGAAATGTGAGAGTCAGGATTTGACCTTACAAGTGCTGTCAAGTCTAGTGTTGACTCGTTCCTGTACTCGTGATTTCTGAAAATCCTCCTCCCATACAACATTTCAAGGCGAAATCCCTTAGGATCTACCAAGTTGATGATAGTCATTAAATAGTTACAACCGAAGACAAAAAAGGTCAGTTCTTTGCCCTTTCCTAAACATTCAGAATTTTAAAAACTATTTAAATATCAAGAGGTTTAATTGTCCAGCCCCGTATGGCATTGAAATTGCTCATACAGAAATTGGAACTAAATTTTTTTGATTGAAGATTGCCGATAAAGCCAAACCACGAGTAATCGTGGGACGGAAAGCCACGGGTCCCTAGTACCTGGGACAGCCGGGTTGCCGAAGCAAGAGAAATTTTGCGGGGCCCGTGGTCTATACTGACACGGGCCCCTTATTTTTGGGGTAGTTCGATTCATCTTAACTGAAAATCCAAAAGGAAAGGAGATTGGAGCCAATGGAGAAGCTGCTAAAGTTCTTAAAAGATGATAAGGGTGCTAGTGCTGTGGAATATGGGCTCCTGGTGGCCTTAATTACAGCAGTTATTGTCGGTGCTGTTACACTCTTAGGAGGAAATCTAAAAGCAACTTTCGATTATGTTGCAAGCATAGTTCTGAAACCGTAATTTACCTGACTTAAGTCATGGCATGAGGAAACATATATCTATTTGGGAAAGAGGAGCAAAAGGATGAGATGAAAGAAGGAAAGAAGTGCCCACTCTTCAGGAGGCCGGAGAGCCTGAGTTTTGGAAAGGGGATCGGTTACTGCGACATGGATGGTAACAGTACCAACTGTGATGCAGATATCAAGTTCTGCGAAAAACCCGATGCCCTGAAACAATATCTCCAAAGAAAATTAGGTGAATTTGAAGAGAACGGAGAGTAATTAGTGGATATTCCCTAAGGAGGCTATTAAAGATGAACTCGACTAAACCCTATGCCAAGACCCTATTATCATTTGAGAAAGATAAAATAGAGGAATTGAGCCCTCATGAGGAAAGAAGGCAACATCCTAGGTATCTGGTCAAATTGCCCCTTGACCTTTGGCAGGCACCGGACCTCGTTCTAGGAGGAGTTGTGACTGACATGAGTGAGGTAGGTCTAGGATTCAACTCTATCCATGAAATTCCAATTAGTGCTGAATTAGGGATCAGGGTTTACCTATCAAGAGGGGAGTTTAGTTTTGACAGTATTGAAGGAACTGGCAGGATCATTTGGAGGACTGCCTATAAAGAACAAAGCTGGAAAGGGTACAGATATGGAATGTATATTTTGAAAATGGCTTCCTATAGCCGAGACAGACTCATGAAATATATTCAGATGCTTCAGGAAGAGGAAAACTCCCCTCATTGAAATAGATTATCGGATAGGTCATGAAATTTAGTATTGGATGCTTTGTGCTGAAGCATCCTTACTCTTTCAAAAAGCAATCTTGCCCCGATCAGCCCTGGTGTCTTTAGAAATACAGCGGTGTGACTTTCAAGTGGTAATCTCTAATCCTCCGCAGAACTTCTAGATAAAAACCTCTAGGTGAAAGTTGCAGGAAGGATTATCTGAAACCGTCCGTCAACTCATATCCTGGTCAGAACACTTGAAATGACGCGGAGTGCAGAGCGCAAAGCGTCTACTGAAGCAATTCAAAAAAACCGGGATTGCTTCCCCCGTATTTAATACGGGGTCGCAATGACAAAGGGGAATGTACGCGGGTTGAAGCGTTCTACTGAACGCAGGCTAAAGCCTGCGGCTACACACCCTTTACTGACCCGTGGAGCTTAAGTCGGTCGGTTTGACTATTCATCGGCTGATGACGTGATCTAACGGGTTTTACTTAACCCTTCTGACCTTGGCTCTGGTGCCGGCAACATCCATCACCATTCCTGAAGGAATCTCATAGATTGTAACGTTGGGCATGTAAGCATATTTATATTTATATCTATTAGAGGCCTGTTCCCAAATTTCGCCATTTAACAACTCATATGCACTCTTCCCATTCCAACCCTTAAAC
>CAYGXY010000072.1:0-2735 GCA_964354045.1 uncultured Dehalococcoidales bacterium | reverse complement strand
GCGTATTTCAAAAAACATGTTTTTCATTCGGTGTTTTTTGCACCTGAATTCAGATCACACACCCAAAAAGAGCCAATCCGGGCCCATATCAGGCTCTGTCAGGATCCGACACTCTGGTGTCAGGTGCACTGATCAGCCCCTCACCATGTACGATGATTACCACCGCCCCCGAAGGGACGCCCCCTTGGGGGATGAGTGATAACGTGATAAAAAAAACCCTTACCGCCGTGCCTCGGAGAGGTCCTGAAAAGGGGGGTCCTTCGTATACCAGCGATTTTTATGATCCGGCGGTTGAATGAAATCAGTTCATGTTCGTTTCTCCAGAGCCGATATCGTAATCCAGGAGATTCCTTTTCTGTCCGGTCAATAGCGGATCACATCAATATCCGCATACTTTGCAATCTCGGTAAAATCTGTTTCTGCCGTGATAATCGCACCGGCATGATGAAAAAGAGCGATACCTGCAATGAGGATATCAAACGCATTCACCCGGTTTCCGGTTGCTGCCATCCGGGCCGCAATACCGCTTGCGATATCCGCAGCAGGGATGTTGAATTCCAGGATTTCGATATCTGAGAAAAAATGCCGGAAAAATTTTTCTTCTTTTGGGGACTTCAGTCGTTGAATTCCTGCCATAATCTCATAGTAGGAAATGATAGTCACCGTTGGCTTATCATTATCCGGGATGAGACTCTTGAGTTCTTCGTTTTTAAAAAAGTCAATCAGGTACGATGTGTCAAGAACGATCACCGTCTTGCCCACCCTGAATCACGGATCTCTTTTGTGGATACCTGCAGGCGATCCAGTATTTTTGAATCCCGTAACGCTCCGGCATATTCCCGTATGTCCCGGTTCTTTTTGCTGATCAGCCGGTTGATGACATCGGAGAAGCTGTCCTCACCTTCCTTGAGCATAAGAAGGGTGTGATAGGTATCATCCCGGATGGTAATAGTTTTCATTGCTCAATGCATTCATGCATGATAGTATTTAATAATTTTGTATAATCGAAGGCGTGCATCTCAGTGAAGTAGCAAACGTACTGGAAGATGCTGCGGGGATCGGATTTGCCTGCGATCTCCTTTCCGCGGGGATGGCAAAACCCTCGATTGATGTCAGGCCGGTATCAGCAGACGATTACCGGGAAAGCATCCAGCGGGCACAAAAATATTCTGTCAGCGTCACTGATGCCCTTGCCCTGATCATTATGGAAAAGGAAGGTATCAATGAGATCTATACGTTCGATCGGCATTTTGAGCGGGTGCCGGTATGGTGTGTCCAGGAATAGGGTTTTATCAACGGGGTCATCGACTATCAGGACGAGATACCACAAAAATGAGTAAGTAACTCTACGTCAATAATACCCGTATTTTTTATGAGCCTGCTCGATCGGGAGAATCTCCTGGACAATCACCAGTTTTTCCTCTTTATCGATCTCGTAAAATACGGTATACGGTCGGGAGATATGAAGACGGTAGATGACAACACCGCCTCGTAAAACAAGTTTTTCTTTGTCTCCCTGACTTCCCGGGAACGGATCTTCTTCAAGCCGCTTTAAGGCAGTTTTGATTATCCGTCGTGTCTTTTCCGGCAGGCGATTGATCTCATCAGCTAATTCATGCCAGAGTATGAGGGTAAAGGTCAATCCTTAATCTCCGAGAGGGAAACGTACTCCTCTTTGTTCCGGCTGCTCCACTTTCTGACATCTTCCTCTAACCGGCGCTTCTTCCGATCCTCGATCATCTCTGCCAGAAGATCCGTATAGGTCTGACCTGCCGAACGCATCTCAGCCAGATCCCTCCATACCGGTTCTGTTACGGGTATTCGCTTTACCGCTGACATGATCGTATTGTAAGCATTGTAAGTATGAATACTTTTGGCAATTTTTTTATTTTTTCTGTATTACTTGCTCGATGAAGGAGGGGATAGTGCCTGTCCCCCTTACCGTTCCTGCGCTGAGCGCGATGATATCGTAGTACCTTTCCTGGAGTTGTAGTACCGGTTCATGGGTTGTAATACCCTGTTAAGAATCATAATACCGGTTCTGGTACCTTTTCATGAATTACATGACCGGTTCAGGAGTCGTATTACCTGTTCGGGGTTCTCGCATGGGGGGAGCAACAGCGGCGGGGGTGAAACCCCCCTGAGTGTTCATAGGGTCAGAGAACCCTTCACCAGCGCAAAAATTACCCTATCATCTGAGAGAGTTTTCCAAAAACAATAAAAAAAGAACGACCGTGATTAATTGGACCGCGTATCCTTCACGGTAATGCTATTCGTCATATCCTAAAAAAGTGGATAGAAAACAAAAAAAATTGATATATCACTCAGGACCCCGGAACAGATCCTCCGGCACCACTCTACCCTTCTTTGTCCGGTCAAAATCCTTATCAAAACTTATGAGGGAGAGCCCATACCGTTACGATTCCTTCTCACATACCTTAATAGAAGACCCCTGCATACGGTAAATATAAGAACAGATTATGAAATTCTCAATTTTTATCGAACAGGATGAAGACGGGCGGTATGTTGTGGAATGCACTGATCTGCCGGGATGCATGACCGAAGGCGATACTCTCAAGGAAGCAATTGAAAATATCAATGAGGCAATTGTCGGCTGCATCAAGTCCCGGTTGAAGACAGCATCGGATAAGATCCACATCACCTCCCTGCCTTCCCGCATGAGTATCGATGTCGATACTTCCGGTATAAATTATGCCTAAACTCCCGCGGGCAGG
>CAYGXY010000071.1:0-3394 GCA_964354045.1 uncultured Dehalococcoidales bacterium | reverse complement strand
CTTAAACTGCCGTCAAGCGAAAGTTCCCCGAGGAACACCGTCTTACTTACCTCTGCTGTTATCTGTCCTGAGCATATCAGTATGCCGACCGCTATGGGCAGATCATAGGCCGGGCCTTCCTTCTTCATATCGGCGGGGGCCAGATTGACCGTTATGCGTTTGGCGGGGAACATCAATCCGCTGTTCTTTATTGCGGCGCGGACCCTTTCTTTGGCCTCCTGCACCGCCGTGTCCGGCAGGCCGACGATGTTGAAGGCCGGGAGCCCGGGGGAAATATCAATCTCCACCTCAACAATGGCTCCCTCAAGGCCGACCACGGCACAGCTTAATACTTTTGCGAGCATAATTAGTAGGCTAATTGGGGTTAATATGAATGACCTATGTGAACATCTTACTATGCTGATGTATCTGTGTCAAATGAAAAAGCAGTTGAGTCGGGTATGAATTTATTGATCGATCCTGGTCAATACCGCATTGAAGGGCGATCACAAGGATCGCCCCTACGGGGGAATGATCGATTATCATGAACCGGATTTGGGCAGACACACAGGTCTGCCCCTACGGGGGACGTTTGATATAGATAGGGCAGACACAGGGGTCTGCTCCTACGGGGATTTGTAAATGGGAGGGGTAAATAAGAAGCGCCTCGATCACTCGAGGCGCTTCTGTTGTCTTTTGGGATTTAATCAGGCCTTGTTGACCTTAACCGAGTTTACGGGTAGGTGGTCATGAAGCCATCCGCGTTTGACCTGTCGCAGAGAGTCCCGCTAGTGTTGACGCATGTCGAGTATACGTTGCCATAGTTATCCTGCGTCCATATATAGTGTGAAGCGAGTTGACTGGCAACGCAGTAGCCAGTAGGGGCGAAGTCACAGTTGTCTGCACCACCACTCCAGTTAGCGGTGCTAGCCGGTGGCTTGCTTAGTATTCCTCCGTTTGAAACAAGCAGTGCGCTCGTGTTGATAATGAAACGGAGTGTTCCGTCAACTGATATGTTAATGCTAGAGTTATACGGGAACGCACCCGAGAAACGAGTTGAGTAGTCTGCTACTGCATTCTTCATCTCGTCTTTTGTTACATCATAAGCGCGATTCTTTGAGGTTCCGAAGACGCCACCTACTGCCATCACCACAACTCCGGCCAGGATAGCCAGGATGACCATAACGATCAATAACTCGATTAGCGTGAAACCACTTTTGCTTTTCCTAGGCCCGAACCCCATGTTTTTTAATGCTTTCATCTTAAATCACCTCCTTTCGTTCTAGATTTACATACACCTTACTTAATATTATATATTTTTATGCTTTTTTATATTAACATAGTTTTTTATATTTGTCAATAGTCTTTTTTTATTATTTAGAATAATTATACTGATGTCCAAGATTGGGAAATATTATCATACGTATAATAAGTTTGTCAATGCTCTTGTGTTTTGGGCTGTGATTTAAGAATCATCCAACCCCCTGTAACCCCCATACTTGGGGGATCTTAAAAAGCTGGGGGACACCACCAGTTTTCCCGGCAGGAGGTTCCTCCTGCACCTCTGATAATAAACCCGTCATTGTATTGTGCCTAATACATTGTGTGTGAATCAAGGCGATTATTTGCTAGGTGCCTGGATACCAGCTTGAATACCAGTGCAGTATTTGTGGTCCCCAAATAAGTGTCACCATAGCTGCAATAACAAGGAACGGGCCAAATGGAATAGCGTCTTTCCGCTTCTTGCGGCGAAGCGCTACAAGAGCAATGGCTGTAAGTCCGCCGCTAACAATACCGATTACCAGAGCAACTATAACGAGCGGGAATCCCGTAGCTGTTCCTATAAATCCGGCCAGCATCACATCTCCTCCTCCCATTCCACGGCCGCGTGTAATTATATTTGGCAGCAGGATTAAAGCGGCACCAGTCACGCCACCTAACAAGGCGCTGAGTGTCCCTTGATGCGGCCAAATGGAAAAGTCCGGCCAGAAGAATTGAAACCAGAAGAAAGAGAAGATCAGTGCTAAAGCTATCCCTATGTAAATAGTCATGTTAATAATAATCTGCTGTTCCAAATCGATGAAGAAAATAACCATGAAAATACAGACATATATAAGAGGCATCACAATATGTATGCTCAGATTGTCCTGTTGGGATAAAAAGTGCCATGTAATCAATCCGAATAAAATCGCTGTGGCCAGTTCAACTATGCATATACGAATGGGGATCTTGACTCCGCAATACCTGCAGCGGCCTCTCAGGAATATATAGCTGAAAAGTGGTATCAGGTCTTTCTCTGAAAGCCTTTGTTTGCAGGATGAGCAATGAGAGGGAGGTCTAATTATTGACTCGCCGGCGGGAATGCGGTCTATGCATACATTCAACCAGCTTCCGATAAATAAGCCTAACAGCGCAGAAATTGATGATGCGACAGGGATTGTCATACAACTTTAAGGATAAGCCCTATATTGACCATATACTGGGCTATGGGTAGGTCTGCTGGAAGTGGTATGGGCGATTCCAACGGTTGTACAGTACGTCCCGTCAATGCTGCAACGTTAAGAGCAAAGGGTACGCCTGCTGCTGCCGCTCCGGTAAGGTAGACAGGTACGTCCGGATTTAAAGGATGTTCTTTGTTTATTTCGTTGTAGGTTACTATTGTGCGTCCCAACTCGTCGCTGATTCTTCCGATGGCGTAGTCTTGGTTAGCCACACCTTCTCCAAGAAAGACGCTACGTATGAGTACTGGTACATCGTCTGAAACGATTACAAGTTCCATGCTATTGCCTTCGCAATTTGCAATGATCGCGTCCTTTTGGTTAACTGCTCTCATCAGGGCCAAAGGTTTCAAATCTATGATGGAAGGATTAAGTCCGGCATGGCTGAATGCGCGTAATAATAATGACATTGGTTCTTTAGGCACTGCCAAGAGAAACACGCGTATTTGAGCTGTTTCTGTTTCTGATGGGAGAATCTGCCAGTGAAAGTAGTTATCCTCTTCGGAGACTGTCATAGTCCTTCTTACCTCACGGGACACCACAGAGTCCAGCTCTTTTTTACCGACATTTGGGATGGTGATGATACGGGAGACGGACCTGAGCCCTGGCAGAGCGCAAATTACGTAACACCTGTTAGTTTCGATATCTGTTATTGCATTCTTGATAACTTCCCCAAGGCCTTCGGGATCAGCTACCTGGCCCATTTTGAGGAGACGGGCATCGAATGATACGCTTTTCCATGATTCTACAGCGTTATTATGGTAGCTCACTAACCTTACATCAGTGCCTTCAAGAGTTAAAGCCAAAACGCGTTTGCCTGTAGACTTGGCGCTGCCTTTAATATGTTTGCCCGTAGGTTTGGCGCTGCCTTTACCTAGCGATAAGCTGGGCATGCTCACCTTTGAAAGCTTTAAATT
>CAYGXY010000070.1:0-6940 GCA_964354045.1 uncultured Dehalococcoidales bacterium | reverse complement strand
TTGTGTAGGTCAACCCCCTGCTGTCCCCCATGAATGGGGGGAACAATATCCGAACCCCCTGTTAGTCCCCCATACGTTGGGGGACATTTATTAAATTAGGGGACACCCCTAAAACCCCGGTCCTTCCGCGGAAGGGCACCTCTTTTCCGGTGTCGAGGGGATTCAGATTTCAACCTCACGATTTGATCGCAAGAGGTATCCTGCAACTCTTTTCAAAGGTTTCCTGGCTACAAAGCGACTCTGCTGCTATTGTATTATTATTGAAGCAGGAATGCAAAAGCGTTTATTGTATGATGTTGTATATAAAAAGGTTTTGTGCCAAAATTTAAACATTCAAATGACGGGGTGCAATCGGTGCTAGTCGAATTAAAGGTGCAGGATTTCGGTATCATAGAGGATATGAACTGGAGCCTTGGTCCCGGCTTGAACGTGATAACAGGCGAGACCGGGGCCGGCAAGTCTCTGGTGGTCGATGCCATCGAAGCGCTGCTGATGGGCAAGCTGGATGAAAGCGCCATCAGGCATGGCGCCGATGAGGCCAAAATCGAGGGGGTCTTCTCACTCGACCGCGACGTCGATTATTCCAGGCTCGCGGGTATTTTAAAGGACAATGGGATTGAAGCCGACGATACGCTGGCGGTCAACTGCGGACTGAAGCGTCAGGGGCGTGGGGTTATAAGGATCAACGGGCAGGCGGTGACCAGGGCGCTGTTGCGCCAGGTCGGCGACCTGCTTATCGATATACACGGCCAGAGCGAGCACCTGTCGCTGCTCAATATCGAACATCACATAGATGTGCTGGACGCGTATGCCCATACGTTCGATCTGCGGAACAGCTTCAGCGATAAGGCGGCCGAACTGCGCCAGGTGGAGCAGCAGTTGAAATCGCTTGCGGAGGCTCAGGAAAAGAGCGCTCAGCGTGAAGAGTTCCTGCGTTTTCAGATCGATGAGATCGCGCAGTCAAAGCTGAAGGATGGCGAGGAGGAGGCATTGGCGCAGGAGCGCATGGTTCTTTCCTCCACCGAAAAACTGAAAGCGTTCTCCGATGAGGCTTACAAGGTTCTCTGCGGCGACGATTCTCAGTCCGGCGGCTCTGCTCTGGAGCGTCTGAGCGAGGCCGTCCGCGCGTTGAAAAAATCGGTGGAGGTAGACTCTTCGCTGAAGCCGCAGCTCGATGTGCTGGAGGAGACGACCTATCGGCTGGAGGACGCGGCGCGCGATATACGCTCGTATGGCGAGGCGCTGGAGCACGATCCGAAACGTCTGGAGGAGGTCGAGCTGCGGTTGGACCTCATCAGCAGGCTGAAGAAGAAATACGGGCAGAGCGTGAACGAGGTGCTCGCTTATCTCAGTAAGGCTGAGGAGGAACTCGAAACGATAACGCACTCGTCCGAAAGGCAGGTTGAACTGGAAAATCGGCGCTCCTTGATAAGGTATGAGATGGGACGCCTGTCCCTTAAGCTTTCGCAATCCCGCTCCAGGGCGGCGAAGAAGCTCGTCGCCAGGGTCAAGGCTGAGCTCAAAGAGTTGAATATGTCACAGGTTGTTTTCGATATCGCTATCACACAGGAGAAGGATGGGGATGGGATTCCGGGGAGTGGTGGCGAATGCTATAAATTCAACGAGAAGGGCATTGATTATGTAGAGTTGATGACGTCGACCAATCCGGGGGAGCCGGTGCAGTCCCTTGCCAGGATCGCCTCCACCGGCGAAATGTCCCGCTTCACGCTGGCGTTGAAAGGGGCGATTTCGGAGGCCGATGATATACCGATAATGATCTTCGATGAGATCGACATCGGCGTTGGCGGCAGGAGCGGCGAGGTCATCGGTCAGAAGCTCTGGCATCTGGCCAGAAATCGCCAGGTGATATGCATCACCCATCTGCCACAGATAGCGGTCTACGCCGATGCGCATCACGTGGTGCATAAGGAAACAAATAAGGGCAGAACGGTAAGCGTGATCGAATCGGTTGCTGGAGAAATCAGGTTGAAGGAAATCGCTGTGATGCTGGCCGGGCTTAATGATAGTTCTGTGAAGAGCGCAAAGGATCTTATTAAAAGGGCGGGTGAAAGGAAGACGGGGACTTAGTGCCTTCACCCTGGCCCTCTCCCACCGTAGCGGGAGAGGGTAGAGGAAACGAATTACCCCTAGCCCCCTCTTTGATAAAGAGGGGGTAGCGATCTCTAATCGTAACAGGGGAGTCCAGAGGGATCGCCCTCTGGCGGGGTGATAGGGGTGTCCCCTACTTCTTCTTAATATCCCCCAAGTCTGGGGGATTACAGGGGGTTGGATGATGGATTGACGCGCTACTGATTTGAATCGTAATTCGCATTGACAATAAACTAGCAAAAACGCTAAAATCAGAAGGTTGTGGATTCAAATATATAAACGAATAAAATATATGTACCTAGAGATACTTTTACAGTGAATAGTCTGCTTAATACTCGCGATACCGTGCTCCGGTTCTTTACTGCAAGCATTAATTCCATCTAAGTAAATGAGGTGTGACAAGTGTTAGTAGTTGTGTGTATTAAACAGGTACCAGACACCACTCAGGTTAAAACCGATCCGGTTACCGGTACCCTTATTAGAGAAGGTGTGCCATTTATCGTGAATCCTTTCGATACCCATGCCCTTGAGGAAGGCCTTAAGCTCAAGGATAAATACGGGCTGCGTGTGGTGGCGATATCGATGGGACCTCCGAACACGGAGGTTACGCTTAAGAAAGCTTTGTCGCTCGGGGTGGATGAAGCCGTCTTGCTCAGCGATCGCGTTTTCGGTGGTGCGGATACCCTGGCCACCAGCAAGGTTCTGGCTGAGGCCATTTCGAAGCTGTCGAAGGAGGAGGAGGTCGGCGTTGTCCTCTGCGGCAAGCAGAGCATCGATGGCGATACGGCTCAGGTCGGCCCCGGCATCGCGGCCAGGCTGGGCTATTCACAGCTGACGCTGGTCGATCAGATTCAGGATTTCGATCCGAAGGCAAAAAAGGTTAAGGTCAGGCGCAAGTTGGAGGGCAAGCACGAGATCGTGGAGGCCCCGCTGCCGGCGGTTATCGCCGTGGTGCGCGAGATCAATCGGCCCAGGTATCCCACGGTGCCGATGAAGCTCATGTCGCAGGACGCGCAGGTCAAGTTGTGGAACAATAGCGTGATGCAATTGCCGACTGATCTTATCGGTCTTAACGGTTCTCCAACTCAGGTCAGGAAGATTTTCTCTCCGGAGAGGACCAAGGGAGAGATTTTGGGCGATGGCGTGAGCGATCCCGAGGGGGCGGCTAATCTGCTGATAAACGCGCTGGTCAAGAAAGATGTAATTTCTTTATAAATCTGAAACCGGATGTAAAGTGATATGGACGAAAAGAAAAAGAAAATAAAGAAACCGCGTGGTGTAGCCATACTCATTCCCGGCAAGTGCATCGCATGCGGCGCCCGCTGCCAGACCTCCTGTCCCAAAGAGGGCGTGGAGATGAACGACAAGGGCGAGCCGGTTTTCAAAGCGGACCTGTGCATCGGCTGCGCCAAATGCGTCAAGGTCTGCCCTTCCGGCGCCATAGAGATGTATCTGACGCCCGCGGAGCAGAAGCTGCTTGCGGAGTGGGAGGCGCAGCGGGCTGCTGAGGATGTGGCTCATAAGGCGGAGGAGGCTGATGAAGTTAAGGCTGAGGCTCATCCGAGACTGAAAGAATACAGCGGAGTATGGGTTTTCGTTGAGCAGAGCGATGGCAAACCGGCCGGGGTCTCCTGGGAGCTGCTGGGCGTGGGGGCGGAGCTGGCGAAAAAGCTGAGCGTTGAGCTGTGCGCCATCGTCATCGGTGACAAGGTTGAGCATCTCTGCGAAGAGTCATTTTCTTACGGGGCGTCCAAAGCGTATCTCGTCGACGATGCGGTTTATAAGCACTATCGCACCGAATCTTATTACAAGGCTGTCTGCCATCTGGTGCGCAAGTACAAGCCGGAGATCGTGCTTGTTGGGGCCACCGGATTGGGCCGGGATCTCGCCGGGGCGGTGGCTACCGATCTGCTGACGGGGCTGACGGCGGACTGCACCGGATTGGCAATCGATGATCGCGGATTCTTGTTGCAGACGCGTCCCGCATTTGGCGGCAATATCATGGCTACGATCATGACGGAGAAAACAAGGCCGCAGATGTCCACGGTCAGGCCTCATGTTATGCCGCTGCCGCATTGTGATACGGGGCGCAGGGGCCAGATTATCAAAGAGCATTCGCCGGTAAAAGAGAGCGACATACTGGTTAAAGTGCTGCAGATACTCGAGGACAGCAGGCAGGGGGCGGATGCGATAGATATATCGGCTGCGGACGTCATCGTTTCTGGCGGACGAGGCATGCTCAATAAGGATAACTTCCGAATTTTACAGGAACTGGCAGACGAACTGGGCGGCGTTGTCGGATGTTCGCGCGCTGCGGTGGAGGCGGGCTATATGCCTGTGGAGAGGCAGGTCGGGCAGACGGGCAAGACAGTGAGGCCTAAGATATATATCGCTTGCGCCATAAGCGGCGCCATTCAACATTTGGTAGGCATGCAGGATTCGGATGTGATTATAGCGGTCAACCGGGATCATCATGCCCCCATATTTGAAGTAGCAACGTATGGGATTGTCGGAGACGTGTTCCAGGTGATCCCGGCTATCACGAAGCGCCTGAAAGATTTGAAGAAACAGAAGGTAGCCTGTTAGATGATCATGTTGGCATTTGCAAGGAGTGGATCGTGTCTTCAAACACTGTGATATTCATAGTTGTGTTTATACTCTCAGTAGCGTTCTTCGCTTGGAGCTGCTACAGCCGTTTCCGTCTGGTGGCCCTGGGCACGCCGGATAATCGCTTCAAAGAGATCGGGCGGCGGATATGGAACATGATATACTACCCGTTCTCTCAGCGCTGCACCATATCCAGAAGCTACCGTTTCGGCATCAACCACGCCCTCCTCTTCTGGAGCTTCATGCTGCTTCTTATCGCTAATACGGAGTTCCTGCTGCACGGACTGGCGCCGGATACAATCGCATTGTCTAAGCTGCCCGACGGCGCCTATCATGCGCTGGCGGCGATCTTCGATGTCGTATCGATCCTCGTATTGATTGCTATTATCGCTGCGGTTGTCAGGCGTCTGGCCTTCCCGCCCAAGTTCATCGAGGCGCGCAGCCGCGACGCCTTTATAATCCTGGGGCTTATCGCCGCTCTTATGATCGCCTTTTTCTTCACCCACGGTGCCGAGATCGCGCAGGGCGAAGATGCGGCGGTCGTCGCTGCGGCATCTTATATGCCGATATCGAACTTCATAGGTACCACCATACTGGGCGGGCTTTCGGCCGGTGCGGCGGGGACCGTCGCCAGCGTATTCTGGTGGATACACGCCATCGTGCTTCTCTCTTTCCTGAACTACCTGCCTTACAGCAAGCACATGCATATACTCACCTCGATACCGAATTGCTTCTTCAGGAGTATCGATAAGGTCACCACCCAGCCGCGTGAGGAGTTTAAAAAGGGCAATGTTTACGGCGCCGAGCGCGTCGATCAGCTTACATGGAAGGACCTGTTCGATTCCTATTCCTGCACCGAATGCGGCCGCTGCTCCGATAACTGCCCGGCAGCGTTAACCGGCAAGCCGCTGCAACCGCGATTGTTGATCCACGATCTCAAGCTGAATCTATTAAAGAATGGGCCGCTTCTGGCCAAGAACAAGCCGCTTGCGCAGCCGCTCATCGGCGAGCATCATGGCGGCAGTATCTCCGAAGAAGTGCTGTGGGAATGTACCACATGCGGCGCCTGCATGGAGGTGTGCCCGGTATTTATTGAACACATACCGAAGATTGTAAATATGCGGCGGCATCTGGTGGAGATGAAATCCAAATTCCCTCATGAACTGCACAATTTCTTCGAGAATATCGAAGGGCGCAGCAACCCGTGGGGCATAGCGCCGGAGAAGCGGGCTTCTTGGATTCAGGAGGCCGGAGCGAACCTGTTCGAGGACGGCAAGACCGAGTACCTGTTCTACGTGGGATGCGCCGGTTCCCTCGATTCCCGCAGCAAGCAGGTAACGTTAGCTACAACGAAGGTTCTTAACGCGGCCGGGGTTTCATGGGGTGTTCTGGGCAAGGACGAGCTGTGCTGCGGCGACAGCCTGCGCCGACTGGGCAATGAATTCGTTTTCGAGGATATGGCCAAGAAGAATGTCAAATTGTTTAAGGATAAGGGGATCAAGAAAATAATCACGCAATGTCCTCATTGCTACAGCACATTGAAGAACGATTATCGCCAGTACGGTATCGATATTGAGGTACTGCATCATACGGAGTTCATTAACAGCCTGATAGAGCAAGGCAAGCTCAAGCTGAATGGCAATGCCGATCTGGGCAAGGTGGTATTCCACGATTCATGTTATCTGGGACGCTACAACTCGATCTACGATCAGCCGCGAAAGGCTATCGCTTCTGTGACGGGCCAGGCTCCTGCGGAGATGGATAAGAATAAGCAGAGGGCCTTCTGCTGCGGCGGCGGCGGCGGACGTATGTGGCTGGAGGAGAACGTTGGCGAGCGTATCTATGTCGCTCGTACGGAACAGGCGCTGAAGCAGGAGCCCAATACGATTTGCACCTGCTGTCCGTATTGCATGACCATGTTCGAGGACGGGCTCAAGGATAAAAAGGCGGAAGATAAAGTTAAGGTAATGGACCTGTCGGAGATCGTAGCTTCTGGTCTGAAGTTGGATGGTAAGTAGCATCGGCCCTTTTCATTCAAAAGAGATTGTATAAGAAGAGGTGTCCTTCCGCGGAATCCTTCCATTGAATTTTTTACATAGAAGGATCAAGATTGGGGGTTAGGGGGTTGACCGAGACTTTCATCACATTCACCAAAGATGTTACAATATAAGATAGGATTTAGATAATATCGGAGTTGCAACGGCAGCCTCGATAGATTGAGAGG
>CAYGXY010000069.1:0-5660 GCA_964354045.1 uncultured Dehalococcoidales bacterium | reverse complement strand
TCAATTCTTTTTACCTTATACTAGAAAAACTATATCAAATAATTCAACTTACCTTGTACAATATCTCAAACGAAGGAAAACCCCATGCAAGAGCCACGCGAGGATATACTGGATTTTTTGAAAACACAAGGATTTCTCAATGAAAAAACTGTATTGCAGGATAACGACTCGTTATCAGAAACAGGGGTTATCGATTCAATCACCCTGCTTCAGCTTATTGATTTTCTCGAAGGTAAATATAATATCCAGATTCCTGTAGAGATGATAACTCCTGAAAATTTCGATACCCTTGCTGGCATCAGTCAATCAGTCATGAAATTGAAAAATGGATAAGTGTTACGTGATGGCAAAGGCTACTCTTACCTGTAAAAAATGCGTGCTGGATGCAACAACTCCCGGAATTTCCATCAATGCTGAGACGGGTTTATGCCAGTTCTGTGAGCACTACACTCCACTCTCAAAGGAAAAAAAAGAGGAATACCGTGCCCGTATGGATACCCTGCTCAAATCCCCTCCACACCGGGGGAAGTACGATGTCATCTTTGCCCTGTCGGGAGGTGTGGATTCCTCCTATACCCTCTACCGGTTAAAGAAGGAATATCCCCACCTGAAAATTCTTGCGGTCCAGTTTGACAATGGATTTATCTCAGAAACTGCCCTTGAGAATGCTCAGAAATTTTGCGATCTGACAAAAAGCACCTATATGCACCTGACCCTGGATCAAATCATTCTTCAGGATACATTTTCCAAAGCGGCCCGTTCCACAGGTGCCTATCCCGGTACTGCAAAATACCGGGCGAGTGATATATGCAATACGTGTATAAGTATCATCAAGCAGAAAATTATTGAATTGGCCATAACCACAAAATCGCCCTTCATTGTATTTGCTTTCTCGCCGGGACAGACAGAGGCTCCTTTCGTGACGCTGACAAAACCTTTCCTGGTATGGATGAGAAAACTTTTTGACGGGAACTTAAAATCCATGGGAGTGACTGAACGGGATGCATACCTGATCGATGCACATCTTATCCAGCCAGGTTCTCCTGAACCTGAAGTAACCATTATTCACCCCTTCCTTATATGGGAGTATAATAAACCGGAATTCAAAAAAGAGTGTATCCGGCTTGGCTGGATCGATCCGGACCTGAAAGACCATAATTCCTCCAACTGTCTCCTGAACGCATTTGCGATACAGAACCACCTGGAGAAGTATCATATTCATTCTTATGCCTATGATCTTGCTGCCCTTGTCCGGCAGGGAAATATGGAACGGGACGATGCCATGAAAAAATTAAAAGTTGATGCATCTGATGCATCAATCGAAGAAGTACAACGGAAACTCAATCTCTGACACCCTGGACCGTTTCTCTGCCACGTCTCATACTAGTCGGCGATTGGGACGGATTGTAAAAAAAATAAGAAGAAGTAGGGAAAAATCCCCATCTACCATAGTTGCTGAAAACAATTTCACCCTGAACTTAAGTACGGTATTCCTTACAAATCAGCATTATGGAATCATATTAGTGCATGAAAAATTCGATATTTGAAAGGATGAAAGATGCGGAAAAATTTAATCCGGCTTTGGCACCCTGCATTAAGTCTGAATGTGCTATGTCGGATAATGGGTGGTGCGTCTCTATCCGGAAAGGAGAAAATCAACGTATTCGCATTTCGCTGTGGCATATCGCATTTTCTGGTTAAGAAACATGAATAATTATCATTTTAATTTTATTAATCCGGCAACATGACCCGGCAATCCGGGCACATTGCCATGGGACTGTATACCATGATTGCATCCAGCATGCATCAATTCGCAAATCCAATTATTCCCTCCCACTCATTCATTACACGATGCTAATGAAAAGACAAAACAGCCAATTCTCCACGGGAAATAAGTCGGTCGAAGCGCCGCTTTACGTCTGACAACACCATTTTTCATTGGGGTTAATTTCCGGTGGAACTTTTGGGATCTGTTCATGAACCGACAGGGAGATCCGCGAGATGGTCCGAATGTCCGCGGTCAAAGCTGGTGCAATACCACCTCTTTTTTTTAGAGAGTACAAAACTCATACTCGCGTTCTGTTGGCAGATAATGAGGGGGTAAGATAATCCCTCTATTAAAAATTTTTTTCAAGTTTGTACAGATCCATTTTATAATGGAAGATTGCTTCTTTTAGTGCTACTATGTCTCTTGATTTGAAATATGCCCAGACAACTGCTGACAAAACAATCATTAATCCTATAACAAAAAATTCAACACCAAAACCCATAACAGGAGTGAAAAAAAGTACTACACTACCAATAAATGCTACCACAAGAGGACCATTCTGATTTGCTGTTTTAAGCCTATTCTCCGATTCCTCAATGTTGTTCTTTAACTTCTCAATATCCCTTTCTTTCGGTGTCATAGTCTCCCGGTTTTTTCTCTGTCAAAATTCCCCTTTGATTTTAAGACAATATATTTTCTTATTTCGTATGATAATTGTGTTCCTGTTCGCGTTCTGTTGGCTGTCACGTGTTGTTATAGGCAGTGCGCAAAGTCAGTTACCAAGACAGTAAAAACCATGACCCGGTAATCCCCCATCGGGTTTAATAGTAACGATACGTACAATAATACTACCGCACTGCTATCGAGGGCACCCGAATCATCTCAAGGAAAAATCATCAGTAAAAAAACACGTCCTCACCCAGAATTTCAGGAGTTTTTATCTTTGAGACAAGCAAGGACATCACGTAACGGTTTCTGCACTTCATCCACGCCGTGCTGGTACGGTTATTGTTTGGCGACAGGGGCGGTACCAGACAGAGAATATGGCGGTGATTTGTGTGTCTGAAAAAACTTCTGCCTTTTTCAAACAGGGATTTCCTGCTGACCTGATACTGGTGGTGGTATGGCTTGCAGCAGGTATTGTTGCAATATATCTCCCGCTCCTGAATGCATCACCCATCAGGATTATACTTGTCCTTCCCATTGTTCTCTTCATCCCTGGATATTGTCTTTTCGCCGCGCTATTCCCAAAAGAAGGTGATATTGAACTCATCGAGCGGATCGCATTCTCCTTTGGACTTTCCATCGCAATCGTCCCCCTGGTGGGTTTCGTATTAAATTTCACTCCCTGGGGAATCCGGCTTGATCCGATCGTGATATCATTAACCATATTCACCCTGGTGATGGTCGTCTGTGCGTACTACCGGCGAGCCATTCTGCCGATTGAAGAACGATTCACCCTACCATTTTCTGAGATTGCGGGTTCTGTCCGGAAACAACTGTTTCCCGCCGGGAACACCAGGGTCGACCGGTTCCTCAGTATTACTCTTATCCTTGTTATCCTGATTGCCATAACAACAACAATCTATGTGTTTACGGTTCCCAAGGAAGGAGAGCAGTATACCGAATTTTTCATTCTTGGTGAAAACCGGACTACCGCACGTTACCCTGATCTGATCAATACCTCACAGAATTATCCGATATACATTGGGTTAAAAAATCATGAAAACCGGGATATCACGTATACGATCGAGACCTGGCTGATACGCACGGAATTCAATAATGTAACAAATACTTCCTCAATCAGGGAAATGGATCCCAATGACCGGTTGTTTATTACCCTATCCCGGAATGAGACGAAGATAATCCCCTATAATCTGTCTGTCAGGAAAACCGGTTACAACCGTGTAGAGTTCCTGTTATTCAATAAAATCGTCCCGGGTTTTGAGGTGGCCGGCAATGATCGTATCAACGCGAGCAACCGGAATCTTCATCTATGGGTGAGTGTCGAGGACAGGCAGGATCCGGAAAACCAGATTGAGATCACGGGATGAAGAGCTTATCGAACACTGTTCAAGGGCGACGACCTTGCCGGTGCCCTCGGCTATCAATGCCCCGCAGAGACTGCATGGCGCACAAGGGTTCCTTGTACAACAACCGGGGGATTCCCGCACAATGAGCTGACATCCGGCAATAAACCGGTACCTGTGCACCGTGATGGTGACCGTACTGGCATGCCAGCGGGCAGAAACCCGTGGGGCGAACTCAAAAATCGTGGTGATTGTTTCGCGGAGAAGCTTTGTTAACTGTTCCTCTTTATCCGGAATTACCAGCCCGTTTCTCTTCCGGAGGTCCTGGATCAAAGGGGTACAGGTCGGGAGAGTAACAAGCCCGGCTGGTCCTGTTTTTGGAAATGATCCCTTTGCAGAAACCGTATCTCCCATGTAGGTCAGGGTCGGGTTGAACTGCATGACCCGGGCTTCTCCGGTAACACGCGGGGGGAGGAAATACGCATTTCCGGTTATTCCCAGATCAGACGCAATACGGCAGAGATTCATATAACCCTGTGCAGGAAGGAGCCCGACAAGCTGTGGATCAACAGGTTCACCCCCGGAAAACGTCAGGATAAAAATCCCGGTTATAGCGCAGATCATGCCGGAAATCACAAACGCAGCAGTTACGAATTCCCCGAGGTTGGTGGTAAGGGCGCTCGCAACGAAGACAGCCGCCACTGCCAAGAGGAGAATTGCAGCAATTACGTACTTATTCAGGTGTATCTGCTTCATTATTCTCTCCAGGCGTACGTCCGCAGTCCCGCATTCCTTTCACGATCATCATTTCTCACTAGTATTACAAAAGCCATTTTATATTCTTTTTTAAAAAAAAATAAACAGCTGAAGACACTCCTGGGGTCTGCGCCCTTTGGCTACACCCAAGATGCGAGAGATCAAAAGTGTTCGGGCTGGAAAAATCCCGTATCAGAAAAATAATGCCCTTTTTTCAGGTGTACCCGGGACTCGATTTTATAAATTTTAACTTCGTAACTCATTCTTTTTTTATTCGTGGATTAATTGATACTATACCATGTATTTCCGCCAAAAAGAGTGGCACACCAGCTCATACGGAAGATACGCTCAATCCACAAATACCAGTCATAAGGAAACACAGAGCGTAGTGCAGCAGGAGCACCATTTAAATAACAAATACCAGTCCAAGTGTTTCCATTGCAACCTGAACAACAATCATACTGAATATCACTATCCCCACAGCTATGAGAAACTTCACGTACCGCAGGTAACCAGGCTGGACATAGGTTGGCTCTATCAGCTCCACGATCACAAGGACACCGATCAACCCGAGGACAAAGAACTCCACAAGGTCGAACCGCTCCAAAAAGAGCATGATAACAGAGACGATAGTAAGCCAGAGAGCAAGTATGATTGCGGCGAGCTGTTTTCTTATCATCAGGATTCCTGCATTATAGAGAATGTCATCGTTCCTGTAAGAAGGTTACCGATTGCGGCTCTGGAGAAACAGAGATGAACCGATCGGGTTCCCTCCGCACCCATGAAAATCGTTTTATACGAGGGATTCACGCCTCAGGGCCTCTTGAGAGGCACGGCGGACAGGGAGTTTTTTTAAAAAACAGGCACTGATCCGCCGCGGGGGTACCCTGTTTTGGGGCGGCGGCATGCATCGTACCTGATGAATAGAGTGGTCACAATCCTATCTGAATAATACAATTTTCATAGGAAACGCATATGAGTCACGGACTCAGGCAAACAGGATGAATAACCGCGGTCTTTCATGATAATTCCTTTTGCGATGCTATGAAATACACAGCACTGGTACGATGAAGGAGGGGACAAAAGCCTGTCCACCCATACCGCCC
>CAYGXY010000068.1:0-4148 GCA_964354045.1 uncultured Dehalococcoidales bacterium | reverse complement strand
ATGCTAAGATATAGACACCATAAAGGAGGAATTTGCATGGCAGGAATAACGTCTTACGGTGCATATGTCCCCATCTACCGTCTCAGCAGAGAAATTCTCGTCCAGGTCTGGGGAGGAAAAGGTAAAGGGGAAAAAGCGGTCGCCAACGCCGATGAAGACAGTCTGACATTAGGTGTTGAGGCCGCAAGGGACTGTTTAAAGGGCTTCGATAAGAGCAAAGTCGACGCCCTTTATTTTGCCACAACGACAGCCCCATACAAAGAGAAGCAGTCAGCCAGCATAATGGCTGCAGCCTGCGATCTCAGGGAGGAAATCCGCACTGTCGATGTGACCGATTCTTTGAGGTCAGGGACAATTGCGCTCATGATGGCCATGGATGCCGTCAAGGCTGGATCGGCGAGAACGGCTCTAGTGGTTGTTGCCGATACCAGGCTTGCGCCTCCGGATACACTCTATGAATCCATATTCGGCGATGGCGCCGCTGCGTTCCTTATCGGCAACGAAAATGTGGTTGTCGAAATCGAGGGTAGCAGCAGCATAACCTCAGCGTTCGTGGACTTCTGGAGGCTGGAGGATGACAAGATAATCCGATGGTGGGAAGAGCGGCTTTGCCGCGAGGAAGGTTACGTGCCTTACATGACCAACGCCATCAATGACGTGCTGAAGAAAGCAAAAGTCACAGTAAAAGACATCTCCAAAGCTGTGATCTCATCACCCGATAAGTCGATGCAGGGCGATATCGTAAAGGCATTCAAGTTAGACCCCAAAGCACAGGTACAGGACCTGATGTTAGACAGCATCGGTAACACCGGGTGCGCACACGTGCCGATGATATTAGTCGCAGCGCTGGAGAACGCCAAGGCCGGGGACAAGATCCTCGCCGCCAGCTACGCCGACGGCGCCGACGCCATCGTATTCAAGGTAACTGACAAGATCAGCAAGATGGCCGACCGCAGGGGCATTAAAGGCTATCTGAAATCCAAAGTAATGCTGCCCAACTACGGCAAATACATGCGCTTCCGCGACCTCATGGAATGGGAACACGACCTGTTCATGGAGCGCAGGATGGCGCTGGCCGAGGTCTGGCGTCACCGCACTTTCTATTTAAGGTTCTACGGTGTCAAGTGCGGCAAATGCGGACATATCATGCTTCCGCATCCTAACGTCTGCATCTACTGCCAGGCCGATGAGAAGTTCTTCGAGAAGGTACCGATGGCCGACAAGAGAGGCTCGCTGGTTACATACAGCATGGACATCAGGTCGCGGGCGCTCGATAATCCAAACGTACTGGCCGCAGTCAACTTCCACGGCGGAGGCCGGTTCTTCAGCCAGATGACGGACCGCGACACAGATAAGCTTAAAGTGGGCATGGAGATGGAACTGACCTTCCGCAGAATCCATGATGCCCTTCATATCCACAACTACTTCTGGAAGTGTCGTCCTGTGAGAGGGGAGTAAAAGGAGTGCAATTATGAGAGAGAGTATTAAAGATAAAGTTTCAATCATAGGTGTGGGCTGCACCAAATTCGCCGAGCGCTGGGATGCCGATGTTGAGGACCTCATCAAAGAGGCCGTGGACGAGGCGCTCGCGGATGCCGGCGTGGAAATCAAAGACATCCAGGCAGGTTGGGTCGGCACCGGGCGCGGCTCGCAGCAGGTCAACATGGGACCCCCGGGCGCACACATCGCAAGCTCGGCGCTGCAGACACAGTACATCCCCTTCACCCGCGTAGATAACCTGTGCTGCGCCGGCCAGGAGGCGGTCAGAGGAGCCGCATACGGCATCGCTTCCAAGTGCTACGACCTGGTGCTTGCCGTCGGCGTAGAGAAGTTGAAGGACACAGGATACGGCGGCCTGGGCGAGATGTACCCTGGCAAGTGGGAACCGATATACGGCGCCTTCGGCACACCGCCGGGAAGATACGCCATGGCGGCTACCGCATACTTCTCCAAGTATGGCCTTGCGCCGGAAGAGGGGAAACGATTACTGGCGGAGATCTCGGTGAAGAGCCACTACTACGGCGCGCGCAACCCCAAGGCCCACCTCCGGCGCGAGATCACCGTGGAGGAAGCGATTAACGCGCCTATGATATGCTGGCCGCTGGGCCTCTATGACTGCTGCGGCGTGACAGACGGGGCATCGGCCGCAGTTCTGGTGCCGTCTTCAGAGGCCAAAGCCTATCGCAAGGATTACGTCAATATCAAGGCATTCTCCATTGCCACCGGCCCGGGCTGGGGCAAAGAGGATGAGCGCTATGACTTCACCTACTGGAAGGAGACCCAGATGGGCGCCAAGGCGGCCTATGCCGAGGCCGGGATCAAGGACCCGCGCAAGGAATTGAGCCTGGTGGAGCTTCACGACTGTTTCTCCATCGCCGAGCTCATCGCATGCGAGTCCATGTTCCTCTGCGAGCCGGGCCACTTCAGGGAGGAGTTCACCGAGAAGCGCGCTTACTACCACGACGGCGAGATGCCCATTAACATCAGCGGCGGACTCAAGTCCTTCGGACACCCCATCGGCGCCAGCGGCGCACGCGAGATTGCTGAGTGCGTTAAACAACTGCAGGGCACAGTGGAAGAGCCCTCACGACAGATAGCTAATTTCGAATTAGGTTTAGCACATAACCAAGGCGGACACCCGGGACGCTTCGTACCAGGCATCGCTATCCTGGGACGCCCGTAGTTTTAACGGAATCAACGTATACATTTTGTGGAATCCTATAGGAGGTTAAGGATGAAAAAGGTTCGAGTAGGGGCGGGGTCATCGGGTTGGCCCGACTATAAGGACGGCGCCCTCGATGTAGCCGAGTACGGTGACGTAGATTACATTGCCTTCGACCACCTGGCAGAGCTGACCATGGCTATCATGCAAAACCAGTACCAGAAGGATCCCAAGCGCGGCTATATACCCGAAGTTGAACCCCTGATGAAAAAGCTTCTGCCCATCTGGAAGAAGAAGAACAAGCACTTCAAGATGGTGAGCAACGGCGGAGGCGCCAACCCGCCGGAGTGCGCCAGCCAGGTGCTCAAGATCGCAAAGGACATGGACCTTGGCGGACTCAAGATCGGCGTTATCACAGGCGATACCATACCACTGACCAAGCTCGATGAGCTTGAGCAGAAGGGCTTTAAGTTCAAGAATCTGGACACGGGCGAGATCGGCCTGGAGAAGGTACGCAAGAAGCTGCTCGCCGCCTATGTTTACATCGGTGCCGATAAGGTCATCGAGAGCTTCGATCAGGGCGCGGACCTGGTAATCGGCGGACGGCTGTCCGATAACTCCCTGTTCATCGGCCCGTTCATGCACGCTCTGGGATGGAAGTTCACCGACGAGTACTGGGATAGGATCGGGTCCGGCGTGAGTGTCGGACACATCCTCGAGTGCTCAAGCTGGAGCGCGGGCACATGCTCCAACCTGTGGGAGCAGATCGAATATCCCAGGGGCAATCCGGGCTTCCCCATCGCCGAGATGTACGAGAACGGCGACTGCATCGTGACCAAGACGTCAACATCCGGCGGCATGATCAAGGTGCTCACCGCAATGGAGCACCTGGTCTACGAAGTGCACGACCCCCATAACTACATCATGCCCGACGGCATATCCGATATAACGGCCATTAATATCGCTCAGATGAGCAAGGACAAGATCAAGATAACCAGAGCAGGAGAGACTCCTCGCGGCAAGGCACGGCCGGAGAACCTCAAGCTATGTGTCGCTTACAATGACGGCTTCATCGCCGAGGAGATTACCATAGTCAATGGCCCCAAGGTTTTCCAGCAGGCAGACAAGGCCCATGACTTTGTCATGAAGCGTATAGACTTCCTTGGTTTGAAGCCGAGAGAAATAAGCTGGTCACTTATTGGCTGGGACTCGCTGACCGGGCCGGCCTCCAAACCGCGTCCAGACCTGGAGCATGAGCCCCCTGAGCTGGGCGTCAGGATCGCCATCAAGTGCAATACCAAGGAAGAGGCGCGGGAATGCCGCACTGAGCTGGGACATATGTGCTGGGCATCGCTTGGCGTTGGCGCCGGCTTCACCAGCCCGCCAGACATCAGGCCGGTGTTCGCCCTGTGGCCTACGCTTATCCCAAGGCCCGAAGTGCCTCTCAAGCTGGATATGGTGGAGGTTAAGTAATGGCTAAGAAGAA
>CAYGXY010000067.1:0-6444 GCA_964354045.1 uncultured Dehalococcoidales bacterium | reverse complement strand
GTTTTGTACAGTTACCGATGTCCCCTGAGGACTGGCCTTCTGTCCCTGCTCGGTTACCTTACCGCCCTGCAGAACGAGGTATGTACCAGTTGAATCTTTGCTGGTGTGTGTAGTTATGTTAACTTGCGATACTGCTGCTATGCTGGGGAGTGCCTCGCCCCTGAACCCCAGTGTGGAGATACTGTCAAGGTCGGCAATACCGCGAACCTTACTCGTGGCATGGCGTTGGAATGCGAGGGCAACTTCATCTGAGGGAATGCCTGAGCCGTTATCAACGACTCTGATGAGTTTGATCCCACCATGCTTTACTTCGATTTTAATCTGTTTTGAACCAGCATCGATGGCGTTCTCTATCAGTTCTTTCACCACCGATGCTGGACGTTCTACTACCTCACCGGCAGCTATCTTGGCGATAACTTCCGGAGTTAAGACTTCGATGGGCATCTATGGTCACTTTATCCACTTGGCCTTCTGGAAGAACAGCTCGGAATAACCGCATTCCCTGCAGATGTAACAATCGAACCTGTAATCAGGCCCCATAAAGCCAAGCTTCCCGTACATCGTCATTTCCTGACGCTCTACCTGATCGGAAGAACATTTGCCGCACTCGGTCGGAACTGTACCTGCTTTCTTCGGCTCTGCCATGAAATAACCTCCCCAAGAACTACCCCGATTTGATTACCAGTCCTGTTTTCCCTTGGAAAACGCGGCTGTTAAGATAGCGAATATGAAACCAAGTATCGCCCCCGCAACAGCTATGTAAACACCATAACCTACTATGCTGAACGCATCATAGCGCACTGCGTCAATAAGGAACCAAGCGGAACCTCCGATAGCTAACAGCGCACCGACTATCGCAAATATGGCTAGAGTGACAATAGCTGCCCTGCCACCTTTCGAGGCCAAGGAAACTATAAAAGCAGGAATTGCAAATACGGTCATCAATATGCCTCCGAGAAACACTAAAAACACATCCATAGAATCGCCTACTGATGCGCTTATAGCGTTCCAAGCCGACATTGTCCCCCACCCCAACGAGCCCATATCAACCCAAGTTAAGAAAATAGCCACTATCACCACAATGCCACAAATTGCCGTTATTATCGATCCTGCTATTCTCATCTCACTGCTCCTTTCTATATCTTACTTCATTGTGTAAGGTTCTCGACCCTTTGCGCCATTGTACTATTAAAATCGGACTTTGTGTAGTCCATACTTACAACACTTTAATTATTTCTTTGCCGCTGCCAGAGCGCCGAATATCAGCCCCAGCACTGCGCCACTACCGCAGATGTAAGTGCCGTATCCTATGTAATTCGCCCAGTTCTCAACGCTGGACATATCCATGAAGAACCAAATCAGCCCGCCAATCGCAACTGCAGCGCCGAGTGAGATCAAGATGCCAAATGGCGTAACCGCGGCTTTCCCTCCACCGGACGACATCGATAAAAAGAGTGCCGGCAAGGCGCAAACTATCATTATCGCCGCGCCGATCAGTACCATTACAGCATGTATATTATCCGACAATGCAGCCCTAGTGATTAAATCCCAGTGAGAAGAATTAATCACATCAAACCCCGTAACCGAGTACGATATATTGAAAAAACCCAGTATAGAACCAGATGCCCCACCCCATGGCAGGAAAATACCCGCAAGAACCGCTATGCCGCAAAGAAGCGCGATGATAACCGCTACTATTTTCATCTTCTCTCTCCGGTACCTTTATTGTTCTGTGCCTTTTTCTTTAGCTCATACAATTTGTTTAACGCCTCAAGCGGCGTCATCGCATCCGGCTCCAGCCTTGACAATTCATCGGCAACCTCAGACGAAACCACTTCGCCCACGAAAAGCGGAAGCTGAGGAGACGACACCGCTTTAATCTTACCACTGCTGTGGCGCTTATCCTCCAGGCTTGAAAGCACCTCCTCAGCACGATGAACAACCGCGCGCGGCAGGCCAGCCAGCTGTGCTACATGGATGCCATAGCTCTTGTCAGCGCCGCCCGGCAGCATTCGGCGTAGAAATATAACCCTTCCATTCTCTTCAGCAACGGCAACATTGAAATTCTTGACCCGCGGCAGGAAACCGGCCAGTTCCACCAGTTCGTGGTAATGCGTCGCGAATATCGTCTTGGCGCCCATTTTAGGATGGTTGTGGATATATTCCGCCACCGCCTGCGCTATTGAGATGCCGTCGTAGGTGCTGGTGCCCCTGCCGATCTCATCCAGTATCAGAAGCGACCGCGACGTGGCATGATTCAGAATGTTGGCCGTTTCCTCCATCTCCACCATGAAGGTGGAGCGACCAGTCGACAGGTCATCCTGCGCCCCGACTCTGGTGAATATGCGATCGACTATGCCAATAGTAGCGGAATCCGCAGGGACAAAGCTCCCGATCTGAGCCATCAACACTATTAAAGCGACCTGCCTTAAATACGTCGACTTACCCGCCATGTTCGGTCCGGTGAGTATGACCATCTGCACTTCATCATTCGATAGATAGGTATCATTTGGTATAAAAGGCTCGCCGTCCAGCATGCGTTCTACTACAGGGTGACGGCCGTTGGATATAGAAATAACATTGTCCTCATTCAGTTCAGGCCTCACATAGCCGGAACGCACCGCTACTTCCCCCAGCGAGGAAAAGACATCCAGCTGAGCTATAGCTGAAGCAGTATCCAAGATGCGCTCGGCAGCAAGACCCACCTGCCCCAATACCTGCCGGTATATCATGCCTTCGAGTTCGGCGAGGCGTTCCTGCGCGTTCAGTATGAGCGATTCATATTCTTTCAGCTGCGGCGTGTAATAACGCTCGGCATTAGCCAGCGTCTGCTTGCGTATATAATCCTCAGGCACCTGAGGCAGGTTCGAATTTGATATCTCGATGTAATATCCGAAGACCCTGTTGTACCCGACTTTAAGAGACTTTATGCCCGTGCGCTCGCGCTCGACGCGTTCCAGATTTGCAATATAGCTCTTGGCATCCTTAGCCGCTACTCTGATGAAATCCAGCTCCGGCGAGAACCCTGCTTTTATCACCCCGTCACCGAGGTTCTGAGGAGGCTCATCAGCGATTGCCTTTGATATTAAATCGATAGTTTCTCTGCAAGGATCGATGCTCTGAAATAGCCATTCGATGCCGCCTGCCTGCTCCTTCTCCATGACATCCCGAAGCTCGGACGACGCCTCCAGGCTGCGCCGCAGCGCCACTATCTCCCTGGGCGTGGCGATACCACTCCTCACCCGATTAATTAGCCTCTCGAGATCGGCGATCTTGCTCAGTATCGTTACTACCTTCGTGCGACGGCGTGTATCAACATGGAACCATGCCACCGCGTCCAGCCTGCGGTTGAGTTGCACCACATACAGCAGCGGCTGCCCCACCCACCGCCGCAGCAGCCTGGCCCCCATCGGCGTCCTGGTGAGATCGATAACCGAGAGAAGCGAACCTTCCTTATCCTGCCGGAATGTCTGGAATAGCTCCAGGTTGCGGCGCGTCTGCGGGTCAAGCGTCATGAACGATTCGGTGCTGTACGTCGAGAGGCTGGTCAGCTGCTTCAGAGCTGGCTTCTGCGTCTCCCCTAGATAGTGCACGATAGCACCTGCGGAACGTATCGCTAGCGACAGTCCGGCGCACCCGTAGCCCTCAAGGCTGGTCACACCGAAATGCTCGCGCAGGAGATGCCTCGTGGCCTCCAGCTCAAAATACTGCACGTCGACAGGTGTGACCGGAGCAGCACCGCCCTGCACTTCAGCGCCCTTAGGAGCCAGGATCTCCGACGGGCGCAGGCGCTCCAGCTCCGATTGCATACGTTCGATGGGAAGCTGTGTGGTTTGAAATTCGCTGGTAGTTATATCGGCATAAGCGATACCGGCCTGCTGGCCTTCAGTTATTATTGAAGCGAGATAATTGTTTACATTTCCTTTCAGGAGTCCCGGCTCGACCACGGTGCCCGGCGTTACGACACGAACGACATCGCGATCCACAAGCCCCCCGGCCTTCGGGTCGCTGAGATGCTCGCAGATGGCGACCTTGTAGCCCTTGTTGATGAGCCGAGCGAGGTAGTTATCGAGAGCATGATATGGGATTCCCGCCAGCGGAACCTTGTTGCCCTTCCCCATCTCACGTGAGGTTAGAACAATCTCCAGCTCTTTAGACACGACCTTGGCATCATCATCGAAGGTCTCGTAGAAATCCCCCAGGCGGAAGAACACGATAGTATCAGGATGCTTCTTCTTGATGCGGAGGTATTGCTGTCTTAGCGGGGTCATCTTCTCACTCATAAAATCTATGGACGTATTCTACAGTAAAACGCGGAAGTGAACAACAAAGAAGAGATGTCCTGTCCTCTACCACCCGACGGCTTTGCCTCCCCCTTTTTTACAAAGAGGGGGCTAGGGGGAGTTCGAGGTGCAGGATACCTCCTGCCGGGGGTGCAGTGTTGACCAGATAAAGCCCCCGTATAGGCATAGCATGTTCAAGTATCCGCGACGAGTAATTGGTGCCGCTGGCAGGCTGAGCCGCACCCTCACAGAAGACGTAATAGGAAACATCACCTTACTAGTGTATAATACAGGCCTAGACTCATAAAAGTAGCTAACAAGCAAACAAATGAGCAGCAACAATATATCTATCAGCATCCCGGCTGACAATGAAGAAACCAGAATAGGGAACATACTGTGGAACTTCTACAGCAAGTTTCCGAGTGAGAAACTATCGGGATTGAACCAAACCGCAACCGTATTAAGACAAAAAGTACTTCCAAACAAATGGTTTCAAGCTGCCTGTATAGCTGCCCTAGTTTTTATCGTCTACTTTGTGACAAGTGACAGATCGACTCCCTATGACCATTACGTTCGTCTCTCAGATGCCTTTCTCCATGGCCGCCTTTATCTAGAAAATGCGCCTTCATGGTTAGAACTAGCCAGAAACGGAGACAAAGGGTTTGTCATGGAACCGCCTGGTCCCACCCTATTCACACTTCCCTGTGTCGCTATCTGGGGGCTCAATACAAATCAGGCCATCATATCAATGATTGTAGGGGCTGGCGCCATAGGTTTGTTCTGGGTAGCAGCTAAGCAACTCGGTTGGAGTCTCCGGTTTCGCGTAGCAATGACCGCGCTGGTAGCTCTGGGGACAAACTTCTGGTGGGTTTCCACTACTGGAAGTGTATGGATGTTCGCCCATGTATCAGCGGTGTTCTTCTTAATGGCTGCCATGATTGAAACCACTGGAAAGAACCGCCCTTGGCTTGTAGGTTTGCTCGTGGGGCTGGCTGGGCTGTCAAGATTACCCACTTTTCTCACCTTTCCCTTCTTTGCCTATACAATAAGCCGAGGGGTAAGTAATCGGGGAAATATAATTCGCCGTCTCGTGCTTTTCGGGGGCACCTTAGCTGTTATGGGAGGACTGTATCTTCTCTATACCTACGGTGAGTATGGCACTCTCAATCTTGGGTATGAACACGGCCAGTTTGTTAACGAACCCCTGTTTTCCAAAGGTCTTTTCAGCATAAGCTACATACCCCGGCAGCTGAATGCTATTCTATTCCAATGCCCTGTATTTAGTGATAAATTCCCCTTCTTCAAGCCTTCGTTCATGGGGCTGGGGCTGTTCTTCACCACACCGGCCCTGCTTTATATGTTCCGAGCTCGCTTGAAAGATAAGATGACGCTTGCGGCCCTGGGGGGTCTCTTGCTCACTTCAATCCCCATACTGACCTACGGGGCGACCGGTTTCCTTCAGTTTGGATATCGCTTCAGCCTGGATATACTGCCTTTTATGATTCTATTGGTGGCATCCGGCATGCGCTATCGACTGAATGGGTTTAAGATAGCTGTCATTATCTTGTGCTGTTGCATCAACCTCTGGGGCACGCTGTCTTTTAATAAGCTTGATTGGATGGTTTGATACTAATAGCATAGCCGTGCCGCTTGAGGGTTATTTCACATATCCGTAGCCTTTGGTCAGGATATACCCGTAGTACAGGGGCTGAATTAGATGATACAGGTAGCATATGCCGTAATCTGGTGGCTCATCCTGCTGGTTATAGGGCTGATAACTTTCCCTCTGGTGTCGAGGATCTGCGGCAGGCTGCCGGATAAGGGTTACTGCATCTCCAAAATATTGGGGCTGCTGTTCTTAACATACTTCTCCTGGTTGCTCGCCAGTATACACCTGCTCAGATTCGGTTACATCAACATCTCTGTCTCATTGCTAATTCTACTGGCTCTCTCTTTCTATTTGGGCAGAAAGAATTTAAGCCTGAAGAATCTGCCGCTGAGAAAGATGTTGATCAGCGAGGCAGTTTTCTCGGCAGCTTATGTGCTGTTTCTAATCTTCTTATTCTACACACCCGATATCGGTTTTGCGCATTCAGAAGATTTTATGGACTTTGCATTCATCAAATCAATCTGAAACTCGGTTTATCGATAGTCCCCTGAA
>CAYGXY010000066.1:0-4171 GCA_964354045.1 uncultured Dehalococcoidales bacterium | reverse complement strand
TGATGATGATACTGCTGTACTTCGAATCGTGCAGCGCCCACGCCGCATGCACACTGCTGTAATCGAACTCTATGCCCTGCCCTATGCGTATCGGCCCAGAGCCGATGACCACCGCCTTGTTGCCTTTTATCGGCTCGGCCTCGTTCTCCTGCTCGTATGTGCTGTAGAAATAGGCGGTCTCGGCATCGAACTCGGCGGCGCATGTATCGACCATCTTATATACAGGTGTTATCTTCCATTCATGACGCTGGGCGCGTATCTGCTCAGGAAGCCTGTCGGCCAGCGTGCCTATCTGGATATCGGAGAACCCCATGCGCTTGGCCTGGCGCATAATGGCGGGTTCGAGCTTCTCCTTGAGCAAGCGCCGTTCCATAGCGATTATGTTGGCGAATTTATGCGTGAACCAGGGATCGATGCCGGTCTTGATCGCCAGTTCATCAGGAGTCGTGCCCTTGCGCAGCGCCGCCATCATGGCCCACAGGCGCAGGTCGCCGGGCCAGAGCATGTCGTTATCCTTGCCCCAGTCCGGAGGCTCCCACAGCAGCGACTTCCCGCCGACCTCGAGCGACCTTACCGCCTTCTGCAGCGCGGCCTCAAATGTTCTTTCTATGGCCATGACCTCGCCGGTGGCCTTCATCTGTGTCCCTATGTGACGATCGCCGGTGGCGAACTTATCGAACGGCCAGCGCGGGATCTTGACGACGCAGTAGTCCAGTGCCGGCTCGAACGCGGCCATCGTCTTGCCCGTCACCTTGTTCGGTATCTCGTCCAGCGTTTTGCCCACGGCGATCTTGGAGGAGACCCGGGCGATGGGGTACCCCGTAGCCTTTGAGGCCAGAGCCGAGCTGCGGCTGACACGAGGATTCACTTCGATAACATAATAAGGGGGCAGGCCACTGTCCAGCTTTGAGATAACATCCTTGCCGCTGCCGCCCGGAGGCCAGTGCTTAGCCAGCATCTTGTGCGGCGCCAGGGCGAACTGGATGTTGCATCCCCCCTCGACGCCCAGCGCCTTGATGATCTTTATGCTCGCCGTGCGCAGCATCTGGTGCTCCCGGTCGGTCAGGGTCTGGGTCGGCGCGATCACGATGCTGTCGCCGGTATGCACGCCCATCGGATCGATATTCTCCATATTGCATACGGTGATGCAGTTATCATTGCCGTCCCGTATCATCTCGTACTCGATCTCTTTCCAGCCGACTAAGCTCTTCTCGATCAGCACCTGGTGCACCGGGCTGACTGCCAGGCCGTTGTCCGCAATAACTTTAAACGTTTCCATTGTTGAGGCGTGCCCGCCTCCGGTTCCACCAAGCGTGAAAGCAGGCCGCACCACCACCGGCAGGCCGATGGCCTCAGCCGCCTTCAAAGCCTCTTGCAGATTGGTGGCTATCATGCTCTGCGGTATAGGTTCACCGATATCGATGAGCATCTTCTTGAACAACTCGCGGTCCTCGGCCTTGCGTATGGTATCGATAGGCGTCCCCAGCGAACGGACGTTGTACTTATCAAGAACACCGGCATCGGCTAGATCAACGGCCATATTGAGCCCGGTCTGCCCGCCAAGCGTCGGAAGTAAACCATCGGGGCGCTCCTTTGCTATGATCCGATCGATGACTTCAACCGTTAGCGGCTCAATATAGACGATATCGGCTATGCCCTCGTCCGTCATGATCGTGGCCGGGTTCGAGTTCACCAGAACCGATATCACGCCCTCCTCACGCAGGGATTTGCAAGCCTGCGTTCCGGCGTAGTCGAACTCCGCCGCCTGTCCGATGATGATGGGCCCTGAACCGATGACCAGTACCTTATTAACTTTCGCCATTCTTCCCCCAATTAATATTCTTACTAACCAGATATATAATCATCGCTACCGACATCGTTAACACAAATTCCCTTTCACGACCCCTTTATCATCTCTACAAATTCTTCGAACAGGTTCACGGAGTCCATAGGACCGGGCGAGGCCTCCGAGTGATACTGAATGGTGAATATCCTGTGTTCCTTATGCCGCAAGCCTTCCACGGTACCGTCATTGATATTGATATGACTTATCGTAAGCCCACCCTTTACGGAATCGGCATCGACGGCATAGCCGTGATTTTGAGCGGTTATGCGTATACGTCCGGTCTCCATGTCTTTGACGGGGTGGTTGGCCCCCCTGTGACCGAACTTGAGCTTATACGTCTTCGACCCGAAGACGCGTCCCAGTATCTGATGCCCCATGCAGATACCCATGATAGGCTTCTTCCCGATCAGCGCGCTGACAGTTTTTTCCAGATAGGGGCGTTCTGGAGCGCCGGGGCCGGGGGAAAGCAGGATGCCGTCAGGTTTGAGGCTCAAGATATCCTCCGCAGATGTGGTAGACGGCACAACGGTACACTCGCAGCCCAGCGCGCTGAGGTGGCGCATGATGCTATACTTGACGCCGCAATCCACAACCACCACATGACAGATGGGCTTCCCTTCGCAAGCGGGCTCCCACTTATATTTTTTCTTCGTGCCTACAAGGCTCACAAAATCGCTGCTTTCATATTTCGGCAGCTTCTTCATCTTTTTCAGCGCCTTATCCGATGATTCGGATGTGATCATCCCCAGCATCACGCCCTTCGATCGCAGATGCCGCGTCAGGGATCGCGTGTCCATCCCGCAGATGCCGGGTATCGCATTGGCCTTCATATATTCATGCAGGGTAGAATAGGTCTGCGAGTGGCTGGGGATATCGCACGGCTCCCGCACGACGAAACCCGCTACCTTGATCCCATCAGATTGCACATCCTCCTTATTCACTCCATAATTCCCGATGAGAGGATAGGTGCAAACGACGATCTGTCCCACATAAGAAGGGTCGGTGAGCATCTCCTGATAGCCCATCATGCTGGTATTGAAAACAACCTCACCATGTACGGGGACATCGGCACCGAATGAAGTACCCTCGTAAACCGATCCGTCCTCAAGCACCAGATTAATCATTTCGCTCACACGCACCCCTTTCTATTTCAAAGTTCTACGACCGATGCCAGACCCCCAAAAAAAGAGGTGTCCTTCCGCGGAAGGACCGGGGGAACTGGGGGTGTCCCCCAGATTTTTAAAATCCTCCTAAATCCCCCTTTATTAAAGGGGGACTGAGGGGGATTGGGATAAAGGGGGTTGATTTGAATCCTACATTGTTTTAACAACTAACCTATCCTCTTTATAAACGATTCGTCCGCCGTATATGGTGGCCATCACTTTCCCCTTCAGCGTCTCTCCGCCAAGGGGCGTATTCTTGCCTTTGGATACGAACTGTGCCGGGTCGACCACCCACGCGGCATCCGGATCGAAGATGGTTACATCCGCCAACGCTCCGACCTTCAATGTGCCGACCTCGCCGCCGGCCAGCTCCCGGATACGCGGAAGCGTCTGCGCTGGCCCTGTCGTGAGCCGCGCTATCAATGTCGGTAAGTCGATTTCGCCGCGATGCACCAGCGACATCACGGAGCCTAGGACCGTCTCCAGCCCGCTGATACCGAATGCTGCCGACGCAAAGTCGCCCGACTTGTCGGCCTTCGTATGCGGAGCATGATCCGTGGCGATAGCATCAATAACGCCCTCCTTCAATGCAGCGACCAGCGCCTGAACGTCGCGCTCCTTCCTCAGCGGCGGGTTGACCTTAGCGTTGGTATCCGCCTTCGTCCCCTGCGACGGAGCCGCAACCCGTTCCTCTGTTATAGTCAAATGGTGCGGCGTAACCTCCGCCGTCACCGCGTACCTGCTGGCCTTGGCACGGCGGATGAGGTAAACCGAACCGTATGTGCTTACATGCGCAATGTGGACGTGTGCACCTGTCATCTCCGATAGCGCCAGGTCGCGGGCAACGACTATCTCCTCGGCGGTCTCCGGCATCCCCTTGAGCCCGAGTCTGGCCGCCAGCTCACCTTCGTTCATCACGCCGCCGGCGCTCAAGTCGGCATCCTCGCAATGCTCGATAATAGGGAGGCCGCATGCCGCGCCAGTTTCGAGGGCGGCGCGCAGCACCTTATACTCCGGTACCGAACTGCCATCGTCGCTCAGCGCCACCACGCCGGCATCGGCTAGTTCTTTCATATCGACGACCTCGAGACCGGCGCGCCCCTTCGTTATACAGCCGATAGGGAGCACGCGGACGACACCGCTCTTCGCCGCCTTCTCACGC
>CAYGXY010000065.1:0-3028 GCA_964354045.1 uncultured Dehalococcoidales bacterium | reverse complement strand
ATCTTCACGTTGAACTTGTCCTCGATAGCCTTTTTAACTATCTTCATTTCGTCATAATACCATTGGATAGATGGGTCTGAGATCTTCTTGGGGAGGCTCACCATCTGTACGAGCGGGGTGTTAATCTTGCGTCTCCGGTTGTCATAGATGCGGCGCACGTGGTCGCAGTTGTTGAGGACGATGGGGCCGTCGAGGAAGTCATATTCTCCAGCCAGTCCCATATTCAGAGCGTTGCGGCAGAAACTGCAGTTGATGTTACTGAGATATGCATCTGAGAGATCTGTCCCTGTGCTGCCTACAGCCCTGATGCGGAAGGGTATCATGACGGCGGCTGTGATTATCTCAGCCGGCCCGTAGGAGCAGAAATAGCCAATTACCTTTGTCCCTTTGTCTTTCTCCTTTTTGAGCGCTGGATTCCTGAGGGTCTTACTTGCTTCTTGAAACTCCTGTAATACCCGAGACTTGGTTTTTGTCTCCAATTTTTCGCTCCTTTCTAGTTGATGCCCAACTCTTTTTAAATATTTTTATCTTATCCAGGGAAATGTTATCTATTATTTACCCGTATAGCGAAGCTGACTGTTGTAAAAAACAGATTATTTACTAATGCAACACACATAATGGGAACCATATCGGTATACAGCAACCATAAATAAGTAGTACAAGTCTTGGGAACACTATATCAGAATAAGTACGGCTATTCATGTTTATGTCTGATTATATTTCTTTAACAGTCTGAGGATAAAGTGAAATATCCCTGATAACAATAGACAAAAGGTGGGACAAGGCCTAGCCTAAAGGCTAGTTTTGGAAATTTCGAGGTTTCTTACTTATCGACCAAATGTTGTCGTATCGCCAGGGCAACGGCCTCGGTGCGGGTGGCGACGCCCAGTTTACGAAGGATATTGCTGACATGGAATCTAACAGTAGCCGGGCTTAGCACCAATTTCTCAGCTATCTTGGGATTGCTCAGGCCTTCTGCCATGAAGATCAGCACCTGTCCCTCGCTTGCTGTAATCTTGTAATCTTTGTGCTTGAGGGTAGTTCTATCACTTCCAAACGCTTCTTGAAGCTCCTGTTCGCGTTCGGTGATGTCACGCAAGTTTACCACAATGCCTTTAACCTCTGGGATGTGCACCATGCTGTGTGCCGTGGCCTCAATCACGCGGCTCTCGCCGTCTTTTACGATGGTGCGACCAATCAGGCATATAGTCTCACCCGGGCGTTGCGCCAAGTATTGAAGCATATTCGCTACTCTTGACAGGTCGTCGGGATGGACGATGCTCAATGGATCCTTGCCGACGATGGATCCCTCCTCGAAGCCAAATAGACGTGCTGCGGAGGGACTTTCATATAGCAGTTCCAGATCTTTATTCAATACAAGGATAGCATCCTGGGAGTTTACGACAAGCGAACGGAAGAACTCCATCCGCTCTTTTGTCCCCAGCTCTTTGCGGGCACGCATAAGCTCCGATTCCAGTTCGCCGGTCCGCTGATACAACCTCATCAGTCCTGATACTGGCTGCTCCTTTCCATCTCGGAGGGCGCGTATAAGCTTTATCACTTCAGGGTTTATGTGCTCCAGGAATTGAGATGGGACCTTCTTGGCCAGGCCGAACAGCTCATCTGCATCCGCATCCAGGGCGTTAGCCAAGGCTATGATTGTTTTTCCCCGCGGCGGCGGCATGGCCCCGTTTTCGATTTTACTGAGGTATGTGAAGCTGACGCTGACCTTCTCCGCCAGCTCTCGTTGAGTGAGCCCCTTAGCTTTTCTCAGTTCTCTCAATCTTTGTCCGAATGTCATGGCAAAGCTCCAAGTTTGATGTTAGCTTAACCACTTTAAGAGTAAATAATGTTGAGTTGATTGTCAAGTTCAACTATTTATTCGATTTGATGTAAATCAGCGTATGGAAACCGGGGGGAGAGCAATGTGTGAAAATTTATTTCTATTGCCCGTATAAATATAAGGATAATGATGATTTAAAACGCGTACGATACTACGTTCAAAGAGGCTGTTCGTACGTATAAAATATTAAAAACTTTTCTTGCAATTCGGGCATATGAAATGTGTAGAAAACCAGTGGCCGTCGGTTCGCTTATTATCGGGGATCAGTTCCTGAACGACGCTTTCAGAACATGCTGGACATGAGAACAGTACGGAAAGGCTCATTTCCTGCTCCAAACGGGCCGCATCAAGCTTTCTCTCTTTGACTGACAGTTTGTATGTTTTGATATTTCTGGTTGGTTCACTACTAGCTGAGTGGTCCTTGGTCAGTATTTCGTTTATTTTCACCAGTATCTCACGTGGTGAATAGAACCCCTTTACCAGATAATCGGTGGCTCCAAGCTTCAGGCCTTTCTTGACGTTTTCCTGTTCTCCAACGACGGTGAGGATTATTACCGGGACGTCTTTGGTAGCCGCGTCGGCCCGGATGTTCTTGAGCACCTCGAAACCATGAAGCCTGGGCAGCGCCAGGTCGAGCAATACTACATCAGGGATCTCGGTCCTGGTCAACAGCCAGCCGCTTTCCCCGTCTTCGGCCGTGAGCACATTATAACCGTCGCTTGTAAGCAGATCTGTAAATACGTTTCTAAAGGCAGCTTCATCCTCGATTATTATTACTTTCCCTTTTGTCCCCTTGGTAGTAGCAGCCATTAGTTTCCTCCTAGATTAATTTCATTGTTCTTTGTCTAAAGGAGCTTTCAATATGAAAGAACTACCCTTGCCTATGGTTGATGTAGCAGTTATATCACCATTTTGTGCTTTCATGAACCCTTTGGCAATATATAACCCGAGACCCGCGCCGCCCCCAGCCACCGGCCCGCCGCTGAGGATTTTCTCCCGCTTGAACAGCTCTTCCAGCGTCTCGCCCGACATCCCCCTGCCGGTGTCTTTTACCTCAACGATACCGTATTCATTATCATGGCTTATCTTAATGGCAATAGAGCCTTGATCTGTAAATTTAATGCAGTTATTAATAATGTTGCTTAATGATTCGATAAACTTGTCCCTGTCTGCAAGAACTACTAT
>CAYGXY010000064.1:0-3314 GCA_964354045.1 uncultured Dehalococcoidales bacterium | reverse complement strand
GCCTGCGCTACCACGGCATGGCGCCCATCGTGTGCCACCTGTACGACCTCAAGCTCATCGAGGCCGTAGCGCTGCGCCAGAATCCCTGTTTTGAGGCTGCTGTCAGCTTCGCCAGGGCCGAGGGACATATCCCCGCGCCAGAGGCAGGACATGCTATCCGCTGCGCTATGGACGAGGCTCTCAAGTGCAAGGAGTCCGGGCAGTCCAAGGTCATAGTGTTCAACAACAGCGGACACGGGCACTTCGACCTGGGCTCATATGAAAAGTACTTCGCAGGCAAACTGGAGGACGCTGATCTGTCCGAAGCGGAGCTTAAAAAAGCTCTGGCGGACCTGCCAAAAGTCGGCTAGTCTTTCAATATATAGAACGAACCTTTAGCCGCTCCCTTATGGGGGCGGCTTTACTTTGTATTTACCAGAACCATGCTATAATAACTAATCATAGAAAAACGAGGGCCATTCAAAATGTTTAAGATGAAGACTGCAATTGCTGTAACGATAATTGTACTGTCGCTAACTCTCGCAGGCTGTACATCAAATACATCCTCCACCCTCACACCTACGCCCACTCCCACGTCGACTTATTCAGCCACCACCACATCGCCTGAAGATTATAACCTGCCCTCCATCACCGATGTGGTGGATCAGGTGAACCCGGCGGTGGTCTCTATTGTTGTAGGCACAGTCTCTTATAACTGGTTTATGCAGCCGGTGCCATCCGAGCAGGCCGGATCGGGCGTGATTATCGATACAGAAGGATACATCATCACTAATAATCATGTGGTACAGGATGCTACCAGCATCACGGTCAGCCTCACCGACGGGAGATCCTTCGACGCGACCCTCGTCGGTACAGACCCTTCAACCGACCTGGCCGTGATTAAAATCAACGGTGGCGACCTGCCTACAGCGTCCTTTGGCAACTCCAGTGCGCTCAGGGTTGGCGAGTGGGTCGTGGCTATCGGCAACGCCCTCGCACTTGAGGGCGGCCCGACCGTTACGGTAGGCGTGGTCAGCGCCATGGGGCGCACCATAGAGGTAGATAGTGAGACTACCCTCTATGGTCTGATCCAGACCGATGCCGCTATCAACCCCGGAAACAGCGGCGGCCCGCTTATTAATCTTAACGGAGAAGTAATAGGCATCAACACCGCTAAGATATCGTCGGTCGAAGTTTCTGGAGTGGGCTTTGCCATAAGCGCCGACAGCGCGCTCCCAGTTATAGACGAGCTCATAACAAAAGGCTATGTTTCGCGGCCATACCTGGGGATATCACTGGTGACGGTTACGCCGGCAATCGTCAGAAGCTATGACCTGAATGTAGATAAGGGCGCTTTGATCTATTATTTAAACCCGGGGACGCCCGCATCCAACGCCGGGCTCAGGCCGGGGGATGTGATTACTGTATTTGATGATATCGAAATAGAGACCGCAGACGATGTCATCTTGGCTATACGGAACCACAGCATAGGCGATACCGTCCAGATTAAATATTACAGAGACAGCAGCCTGCAGATAGCCTCGGTCACATTAATCGAAAAGCCGCATTAGTCGCAGCGATTGCATCGATACAAACGTAGGGGCGATTCGCGAATCGCCCCTACCTAAATCATCGCTTGACGCCTAAAATTATCTCCTGCCCCTCGATCTTGTGCGTCTCTTTGTATGCCTCAGCCGGTATGCCCTCGACGATATCGTGCGAGAGCGTTTCCTGCTTAATGTAGTCGACGAGAGCAGCGTTTTTCAGCACCCTGTCGAGCAGCTCATGGCACTCATAGTAGGTAGTGATGTAATCGGCGATCTCAAATCCGGCGTCCTTACGCATATTCTGGATGCGGTGCACCACCTCGCGCACCAGCCCCTCGTCGGCCAGCTCCGGCGTGATCGTCTTATCAATCGCCACCCAGTAGCCGCCATCCTCGTTGGACTCGAAGCTCGGCGCGGTGAACGCCGCCGTGTCGTCGACGCAGACGATGTCCTTTACGTTCAACTCCTCCACAACCTGCGGCTTGACGCGTTCTACGCTCTCCCGCTCGCTCTTAGAGCGGACTTTGACCAGCGCCCGCGCCAGCGGCTGGCGCACCTTGATGCCCGCCTTGCTGCGCGCCGAGCGCCCCATGCTGGAAATCTTCATCGCCAAATGAATATCCTCGCTCAGACACGCGTCGACCCGCGACAGGTCGGCCTCAGGGAAGCGCGCCAGGTGCACACTCTCGGGCGCATCTGCATCATGCGAGCAGACCAGGTTGCGATATATCTCCTCCGCCATGAACGGGGTAAACGGCGCGATGAGCTTCGATAGAGTAACAAGACATTGATAAAGGGTGACATATGCCGAAAGCTTGTCCGCATCGCTCTCGCTCTTCCAGAAGCGGCGGCGGCTGCGCCTCACATACCAGTTGGACAGGTTATCGACAAACTCCTGGATGCGCCGCCCGGCATCGGTAGGGTCGTAGTTTTCAAGCGACTTATTTACATAATCAATAAGCTGGTTCAGGTCGGACAGTATCCAGTGGTCAAGCTCGGCATCGATCTTCACGGCTCCGACTGTGCGCGGATCTAACTTGTCGATATTGGCATACAGGACGAAGAACGAATACGTGTTCCACAGCGTGCTGAGGAACTTGCGCTGCGTTTCGGCCACCAGCTCCACGGAGAAGCGGCGCGGGCTGCCCGCGGGCGACGATGTCAGCAGATACCAGCGCAGCGCATCCGCGCCCTGCTTGTCGAGCACCTTGGCCGGCTCGACGACGTTACCTTTCGACTTGCTCATCTTCTCGCCCTTGGCATCTAGTATATGACCCAGGCAGATGACGTTGCGGTAGCACGGCTTATCGAAGAGCAGCGTCGAGAGCGCGTGAAGCGTGTAGAACCAGCCGCGCGTCTGATCCACCGCCTCGCAGATGTAATCGGCGGGGAAGAATTTCTCGAACGTATCCTTGTTCTCGAACGGGTAGTGCCACTGCGCCATCGGCATCGCGCCGGAATCGAACCACGCATCCAGCACTTCGTGAATGCGGCGCATCACGCCCTTGCACTTGGGACAATCGAACGTTATCTCATCCACAAACGGTCGGTGCAGATCGAGCGGCTCCTTTATCCCGGCGAGCCCAGGTCGACTCTTTAAATCGGCGATGCTGCCCATGCACTCGTCCTTGCCGCAGCCGTCGCAGCGCCACACCGGCAACGGCGTGCCCCAGTAGCGCTCGCGCGAGCAGGCCCAATCGACATTATGCTCCAGCCAGTCGCCGAAACGCCCCTTCTTGATATGCTCCGGGTACCAGTTGATCTCATCGTTGCCGGAGATCAGCCGCT
>CAYGXY010000063.1:0-2599 GCA_964354045.1 uncultured Dehalococcoidales bacterium | reverse complement strand
TCTCAGACCTAATTATGTTACTGATCAATTAGTGATGGCAGACCATTATTTAGCTGCAGCTCAACGAAATATTGATGCTGATTCGGATTTAGCTTACGGGCGCTCATATGCTGCCATGTTAGCTGCCGGAAGAGCGCTTATGGGAACAATGGGTTATATACCGGATGGCCATGAAAAACACTACTCCGTTGAATTATTTTTACAACAGTTCTTTGAGAGTAAATTCACAAGACAATTTGGCATTATGCGACAAAAACGTCATACACTAGAATATGATCAAATCGGGATAATTTCACCTACTGACGCAACGAATGCAATAATTACGGCAGAAACTTTTATTCAAACCATAAAGGAAAAAATTGCACAAAATAACCCTGGTTCGGGTTAAAAATTATTAACTCTTTTACGCCTTTTAGGCAGCTCCACTGCATGTTGGCGGCTGGCTGTCAAGATCGCTCCATTTTAAAAAAAGCACCATGGATTGCAAAACAGTACCGGCTGATCTTTCTTCCCGATGAGCAGGAACTTATCGTTTACCTCACCCTGATTGAGCATCGCGAACTTGTGTTCGAATGATCAGTTCCTTTCAGCCGGTTCCGTTCACGATGTTCACAATATCGTGCCAGCACGAAAAATCAATGATTCCTATGCTGACTGAGACCCCGGAGGTATATGAAAAGCAACATTTTTTTAACCTACTATCGCGCTCAGCGCAGGGGCGGTGCGGGGGGACAGGCACTGTCCCCTCCGCTATTCTTGCATTACCAGATCCACTAACGACCTGATCCACTATTGACAATTCCTCCCCCAAACGCAACCTTCAAAAACATCGCAGGGGTATTGAACAAGCACAATCTAACAATGATGAGTTACCCATGAGTATGCTAAAACTAACCGGTTGGGTCGAGGTCGACGGGCACCGGCTCACACCGCAGGATATAGAGGCAATTTTACAAGACCTCCCGGAAGAAATCCTCCACTTCGGCGGCGAATTCTTCTTCGCCGGTCACGGCTGCCGGGCCCGGGACCATTTCGGGATCATGCGGGGCAACTGCCCGAAAGGTACCCTCATCTGCGATGGCGTGGTCAAAGGCAGCATTGATCCGAACGTACCGGACCTGCCACTGGAAGAGGCAATAATCACCGCAGTGCGGCTGCGCAGCGACCAGGGCGTGTGTGCACTGTCGGGTGGGGTGGACTCGACGCTTGTGGCACACCTTGCCAAACGCGAGTGCGTGGCAGTGGGTCTTGCAGACTCCCATGACCTCCAGCAGGCACGGCATGCGGCTGATACTTTGGGACTTTCCTGCACGTATGTTACGATTACTCCTGCGGAGATCGCAGCGGCACTGCCCATTGTTGTTAAGGCGATCCCGGTAAAGGATCCGGTCAATACGAGCATCGCGCTGACCCAGTACTTTGTTGCCCGCTGGGCCGGGGAACACGGCTACCAGCGTATCATCACCGGGCAGGGGGCGGATGAGCTGTTTGGCGGCTACTCCCGGTATCTCGAAACTCCCACGCTCGCTGAGGATCTCGAGCGGGATTTTATCGGGCTCGAACTGCAGGCTGACCGCGACCAGGCAATCGCCGCACTCCATGGCACGTACCTGTCCATGCCCTACATGGATGTGCGGGTAGTGCGCGCTGCACGCGCGATCCCTGCTGATGAGAAGGTGCAGGGGGGGCGGCGAAAGGTGCCGCTGCGGCAGGTCGCTGAACGCCACATCCCGCCGGATTTCGCCTGGTACGAGAAGAAAGCGATGCAGTACGGGAGCGGGGTCTGGAAGGTTCTGCAGAAGCTTGCCCGAAAAAATGGTTATAAAGTGTCCCTGCAAGATTACATAGACTATATTATCAGGTTGGAACATGGCCACTGAACAGGAAGTCACCCATATCGCCGAGCTTGCCGACGTCGGCATCAATACCGGAGAACTGGCTGCGTTTACGCACCAGTTCAACGCTATACTGGACTATTTTGATATCCTGGACCGGGTCTCGGGGGATACCGCGGTCACCCGTGACCTGTACAACGTGATGCGGGAAGATGTAACAGAACCCTCCCTCCCGCAGGACGAGGTGCTGCGGAACGCTGCGGCAACGGAAGATGGATTTATCAAGGCACCGCGGGTGATGGAGTGAGCGGGCAGGAGATCTTGTTTGAGCCGGATGACCGGTATAATGCGTTCCTCACGACCTGCAGCAAAGCCCCGCACGGCAACGGGAAGCTTGCCGGTGTTGCCGTAGCGGTGAAAGACAATATCTCGACAAAGGGTATCGAGACCACCTGCGCTTCAAAAATTCTCAAAGGGTATGTCCCTCCCTACGATGCCCATGTGGTTGAGCTGCTCAGGCAATCAGGAGCCGCCATTGTGGGCAAGACGAACATGGACGAGTTCGGGATGGGGACCACCACCGAGAATTCCGCGTTCGGCCCCACGCTCAACCCGTGTGATATGGGGAGGGTGCCGGGCGGTTCCTCAGGAGGCAGTGCTGCGGCTATCGCTGCCGGTATGGTGCGGATGGCACTCGGCACGGATACCGGCGGGTCCATCCGCTGTCCTGCGGCATTCTGCGGTATCGTGGGCCTGAAACCCAC
>CAYGXY010000062.1:0-4449 GCA_964354045.1 uncultured Dehalococcoidales bacterium | reverse complement strand
GCCCCTACGGGGGACTAATGTAAGGGCTTATTTCAATAAGACCCTACGGGACACTCCTAGAACCCCGGTCCTTCCAAGAGAAGATTCCATGGAAGGACACCTCTTGTTGTAATCTTACGCATAGAAGCAGGTTCTGAATATTCCCTAGTTCTAAAATGATACACGACTCTATCGGGTAGTCATATGCTGACATACTTCAGTGCTCTATGTTATGATAGGTTCAGTTACTGTCAAAGTCAGTAAGGAGGGATCGGATGAGAGTGAGAAATTGTGGGATTCTTTTCCTGTGCATCGCAGTACTTTTAGGAACTGTTGCTTGCAGCGGGGGTGGAGTGGCACCTAATGGAATGACCGGAGCTGAGATACTGGAAATGTCTCAAAATGCTTCTGTAAACACTGCACAATTTAGCGCTACAGTCGAGGCCAATATTATGGAGGAATCAATGACCATGTATATGACTGGCGCTGCTGATGAGATGAATCGTGAAATGTATATGATCACGACAGCACCTGAAATATATGATGAAGTTATGCAAATGTATGTAGTAGATGATTGGATTTATGCAACTGATTCAAATGGCGATTGGATCAAAACAGAACTTACCGACGATATATGGGAAGAACAAAACCCGACAAGCCAGCAAATGGGATTAATGGAAGGGTTTTTTGATGCCAAATACTTAGGAATGGAGACGATAGGTGGATCAAATTGCTACAAGATAGACGTTGATCCAAACTGGGATGCGCTATTTTCCGCAGCTGATATGACTGAAACTGAAGGCCTCAGCAATGAAGAAATGATCGATATGATAAAGGATAGCTCATGTACAGCATGGGTTGCTGAAAACACTTACTTCCCAATGCAGATATTCTTCAGTATGACAATGGAGTTGGATATTTTGGGTCAAAAGTATTCTATTACAACGGACATGACCATGACGTTTTCAAATATTAATCAGCCAGTAACTATTACTTTACCTGCGGCAGCTACAAATGCTACAGAAATTTCATACGAAGACTTCATGGCAGGGGAATGGTAGGTATATAGCGTATTCAGCGGTAGACATGTATTTCATGTAAAATGGATTAAGCACATTAACTGTAGTTTACATAAAGGGCAATCGGTTTGATGCTGATTGCCCTTTTCTTATGCGCATTTATAGGTAGAAATTTGGAGATACGCATGCTATAATACATCGGCGCTTTCAATAGGGTTTAGCTATAAATATAATAGAAGCGCTAATTTAAAATTGTTGTAACATCAGGAGGATATTGGATGGGCATCCTTGAAGAATACAAACAGAAACGCGATAAGATACTCCAGATGGGGGGCCACAAGGAAATAGAAAAACAGCATGAAAAGGGTAGCTGGACTGCAAGGGAAAGGATCGAATATTTCTTCGATCCGGACACCTTTACTGAGATTGGTTTATTTGTAAAACATCGCACGACTGCATTCGGGCTTGATAAGAAAGAGTTTCCTGCTGAGGGCGTGGTAGTAGGATTCGGCAGGGTCAACGGCAGGATGGTTATGACTGCTGCTGAGGACTATACAACAATGGCCGGTACGTTCGGCGAGTACCATGGCAAGAAGTTCTCAGAGGCTATCACAATGGCTAAAGACATGGGAATACCTTTCGTCGGTATGAATGACTCGGCGGGGGCGCGTCTGCAGGAGGGAATGGATACCCTGCAGAGCTATGCCTGGCTTTTCAGATCACAGATATTAGCCTCAGGGATCATCCCACAGATCGCGCTGATAATGGGACCATGCATCGGCGGGCAGGCATATCATCCTGTAATGCAGGACTTCGTTTTTCAAAACCGCAAGACTGGAAGGATGGGTATCGCCAGTCCGGCCTTCGTTAAAACACAGACCGGGGAAGAAATAGACCTGGATACCTTATGCGGCACGGATGCTCATGCAATTAAATCGGGTGAGACACACGTAGTGGCCGAGGACGACCAGGATTGTCTGGATAAGACAAAGGCGCTGCTGGACTTCTTGCCTTCAAACAACAAGATGGAAGAGCGCAGAAAGACTTATCGCGATCCCGATGACGATCCTTACAGAGAGATTCCTGAGTTGAACAATATGGTGCCTGATGATCCTCTGATAGCCTATGATATGCATGAAATAATATACAGGATTATAGATAACGGCTATTTCTTTGAGATATTCCGGGATTTTGCTCCCAACGTCATCGTTGGGTTCGCCAGGTTCGGCGGACGTCCCGCGGGTATAGTGGCCAGCCAGCCTTCGTTTGCGGCAGGGGCTATAGACTGCGACGCAGCCGATAAAATCGCCAGGTTTGTGCGGTTCTGCGACATGTTCAATATTCCGCTGATAAACCTGCATGATGTTCCGGGTTACTGGATAGGTTCATCTGAGGAATGGAAAGGGATACTGAGGCACGGCGCCAAGATGATTTATTCGTACATCGATGCAACAGTACCAAAGATAACCGTAATCGTGCGTAAGTCATTCGCGGGCGCTTACACCGGGATGTGCTGCAAGGACACCGGGGCCGATTTCATGTTCGCCTGGCCCGGGGCGAGGGTTTGCATCGTAGGCGCAGAGACAGCAGCCAGCATCATCTTTGCTCGCGAAATTAAAGAGGCAAGCAATCCTGAAGAAATGAAGGCTAAACGTATAGGGGAGTATCGCCAGCTTTTCGAAAATCCTTATTGTGGTGCTGCGAGAGGGTTCATCGATGATGTGATCATGCCCAGCGATACCAGAAAGATCATAAATAAAGCGCTGGACCTTCTTGAAAATAAGACCGTTGTCAGACTGCCAAGAAAATATTCTAACATCAACCTGTAAATAAGGATTTGGCAATTCTCGATTAAATTTCTGGTCTATGTAATGACTGGAGGATAAACAGCGATGGATTTTAAGTTCACTGATGCACAGGAAGAATTAAGGAAAGAAGTTCGCGCATTCCTCGAGGATGAGTTAAAGAAGGGTAATTTCCAAACGCATTGCGACGCGTGGATGGGCGGTTATTCGCGCGAGTTCTCCAAGAAGATGGGGGAGAAGGGCTGGATAGGCGTTTGCTGGCCGAAGGACCGCTGCGGACAAGGCAAAAGCTATATCGACCGGCTTGTCATAACCGAAGAGATCGTGCGATACGGGGCGCCAGCTGCGTTCCACTGGTTTGCCGATCGGCAGATGGGCCCGTCGATCCTTAAACATGGCACTAAGGAGCAACAGGACTTTTTCCTGCCGCGTATCGTCAAAGGCGAGTTGTGCTTCGGCATCGGCATGAGCGAGCCGGAGGCTGGATGCGACCTGGCGTCGCTGAGGACAAAAGCAGTACTCGATGGTGATTACTATATGATCAACGGGCAGAAGGTATGGACCAGCGGAGCCCAGCATATCGACTACATATATCTGATCGCCCGTACCGATCAGGAGGCCCCGAAGCATAAAGGCATAAGCGAATTCATCATAGATATGAAAACCCCCGGCATCGATGTTCGTCCTCTTATCGATATGACAGGCGGGCATCACTATAACGAGGTATTCTTCGACAACGTGCGTATACCTAAAACGACCATGGTCGGCGGATTGAACAAAGGCTTCTATCAGATCGCTCAGCAGCTAGATTATGAGCGCAGCGGCGTCGAGCGTTTGATGACGAACTATCCGTTACTTGAGGACATAGTGAAGTATGTCAAAGAGACGACTCATCAGGGAGAACCGTTGTCGAAATCGGTCAACGTGCGGCAGAGCGTTGCGGATCTGATGGTATCGTTCGAGGCAGGAAAGCTGTTGACGTATCGAGTAGCATGGGTTTTGGACCAAGGCAAAATACCGACGACTGAAGCAGCATTGGCCAAGGCTTTCTCAACATCATTCGAGCAGCAGCTTGCTCAGGTGGTGACACAAATCCCGGGATTGTACGGAACATTGCGAGAAGGCTCGAAAGGCGTGCCGCCGGCGTTTAGGGATGCTCCGACCGAATCCTATATCTTCTCTCCTGCATACACAATACAGGGCGGTACTAATGAGATACTGCGCAACATCATTGCGGGCAGGGGACTAGGGTTGCCTTCATAATAGTCAGTAGCATTAATTTACCGAAAGTGCTTCAGGGCGATGTGAAAACATCGCCTTGATTTTATAGCCAACTTCTGTCAGAATTCAGTCGTGTATCGATTTATCATCCAACCCCCTGTAATCCCCCAGACTTGGGGGATATTAAGAGGAATTAGGGGACACCCCTAAAACCCTGTCAGGAAGAATCCTGCACTTCCTCTTATAATCTTCTGCATAGAAGCAGGTCCTGAATATTCCCTAGTTCTAATAATGATACATAGCTCAGAATTCTGGCACATCATCGGTCGCGTGAATACTATGAATAGAAAGATGGAGATAATCCCGGCCATAGACCTCAAGGGCGGCAAGTGCGTTCGTCTCTATCAGGGTGACTACAATCAGGA
>CAYGXY010000061.1:0-2697 GCA_964354045.1 uncultured Dehalococcoidales bacterium | reverse complement strand
TAACATCGGTTTCTCTTCAGCAAATCGGACTCAACATCACGCTGAATGTCAATAATCCGAACCCCGTCGGGATTACCCTGAAATCGGTGGAATTTGATGTATACTACCAGCAGGGAAATGACTGGGTTGCTGTCGGCCATGGTGAGGGCGGGGGATATGAGATCAAACCCGGCATGAACCTGGTACTGGTCCCTGTTACCCTTAAAACATCGGAACTGCTTGGTGCAGGTATTGGTGCACTCATGAAAGGGGAGATTACACTCCAGATCCGCGGGACTGCGGTTCCTGATTTGTTCGGACTCAACCCGAAGATACCGTTTTCTCACACCACGACAGTACCGGTGAAACTGTAAGATCGTTAACCTGAAATTTTTTTTTCCTTTTTCCGACAGCGATTGCAGCTCAATAGGAAGAGAGAAGGGAGATTTGTCATTGCCGTCATGGCATGACCAGGGAATTCATCTCATTTTGTCACTTCTTCATCTCCAGTTCACTATCCGCTAAGAGATTTTCCTCTCATCTGAAGGCATGAATTATCTGTTCTTTTCTCTCATCAGTTGTCGAACATACCTGTATGATAACAGCAATCGTCACATAACGTTTCGATTTCCAAAAAAGGTCGGTTCGGTCGGCACATGGTGCCGGTCAGAGAGCACCCACCGGGCAGAGTGGCAGGGTGGTGGGGGCAGCTGGTATTTCCCCACTTCCTTCGACCGGATGGCGATCAGGGAACCATCCCCGGGCATACGGGCGTACCTGTTGCACGGCACCTACGAAGCCCGGGAACAAGCACCGCCCAGGTGTTTATACCTGGGCTGGCACTGCGACGGGAGGAGTTGCCGCATTGTGCTTGCGACGGCTGCGCAGGAAGACCTTGATGACCTCGTAGACGATGAGCAAGACGATGGCTAAGCCGATGCAGAGCAGCCACTGGTTGCCGCTGAGCGATGTCAGGCCCAGGCCTCGCTGCAGGAAGCCCAGCTCAGTCGGCAGGAAGATGAGCAGCAGGGCCATGCCGTAGAGTATCACCTGGTGTCGATCGTGCAGGATATTCCGGTTGAACGCGGTCAGGGTCTCACTGTGGCAGCTGATACCGTTGATGACAACGAAGAGTGAGAAGACGACGAACGCCATGGTGGCGGCCACCGCGGCTCCCACCGGCGCAGCGACTGCTTCCACGATCAAGGTCCCGGCCGCCATCAGGATCCCGATAAAGCCGATGCGCACCCATTGCGAGCCGGAGAGGACGGGCTGGCTGATCGGGCGTGGCTTACGTTCCATCAGCCCGGGTGCAGGCTTATCAAAGCCAAGGGAGATGGCAACGGGTACCTGGACCAGGAAGTTGATCCACAGGACAACGAATGGTGCAAACGGTACGCCGCCGGCAATGTAGAAGAACGCTGCACCCAGGTATGCCACGATATACGCCACCAGGTTCGTCATCTGGAAGCGAATGAAATTGGACAGGTTTTCGTAGATCCCCCGTCCAAACTCCACCGCTTTTACGATGGTAGCGAAGTTGTCGTCGGTCAGGATCATCACGGCAGCCCCTTTCGAGACTTCGGTGCCCGTGATGCCCATTGCCACCCCGATGTCAGCCTTCTTGAGGGCCGGCGCATCGTTGACACCGTCGCCAGTCATGGCAACGATGTTCTGCTGCCGCTGCAGGAGATCCACTAAGCGGATCTTGTCCTCGGGGGCCACGCGTGCCACCACGCCGATGTCGGGCAGATCTTTCATCAGCTGGTCATCGCTCATGGCGGCGAACTCCGCGCCGGTGAGCGCCTTACCCTCGATGCCCAGCTCATGCCCGATGGCCGCTGCGGTCACGGCATGGTCGCCGGTGATCATGCGTACCTGGATGCCGGCGCTGTGGCACTTGGCGATGGCGTCCCTGGCCTCGGGGCGGGGCGGATCCACGATGCCTACCATGGCAAGGAGGGTGAGATCCTTCATCTGGTCGAGTAGTTTGGCCGTCGGATCGAACGTCTGCGGATCGAAGTCACGACGTGCGATCACCATCACCCGTTCGCCCGCCTGCGCCATACGGTCATTTTCCTTGATTGCCATGGGACGGTTCTCGTCAGTGATCGGCAGCACCTCGCCGCCTGGCATCCAGTACGAGCCGCTGCGGGCGATCAGCACATCCGGAGCGCCTTTGACGAAGCAGCGCACCACCGGCTTGCCCTGCTCGTTCTTCATATTATGGAACGTGGCCATGAACTTGTAGTCGGAGTCGAACGGCACCTCGGCCACGCGGGGGTACATCTTGCGTGCACCGTCCACGCTGATACCGCCTTTCTCCGCCAGCACGATCAGCGCACCCTCGGTAGGATCGCCGATCAGGGTGCCGTTGTCAAGACGGGCATCAGCGCACAACGCCATAGGCAGGAGGATCGGATCGAGATCAACCCTGGCGCCACCTGCACTTAGCAGCTTTCCTTCTGTGCTGTAGGACAGGGTATTCTTCTGCCAGGGCTGTAATTCTGCCATACCGCTGGACAACTGCAAGGTCCCCTGCGTGCCATAGCCTTCACCGGTCACCGTGAAGCGGTTCTGGCCGGGGATGGTGAACTCACGGGCGGTCATCTTGTTGAGCGTCAGCGTGCCGGTCTTGTCGGAACAGATTGCCGAGACCGAACCCAGTGTCTCGACCGAAGGCAGCCGCTTGACAATAGCACCCAGGCTGGCAAGCGC
>CAYGXY010000060.1:0-5154 GCA_964354045.1 uncultured Dehalococcoidales bacterium | reverse complement strand
CTGTTATCCAACCCCCTTTAATCCCCCAAACTTGGGGGATACTTTTTTAAATATAGGGGACACCCCTAAAACCCCGTCAGGAGATCTCTCCTGCACCTTTTTTATATCTGTCATTATCAATTGTAGGGGAGGCCATTACGGCCTCCTGTGAAGTGGGAGAGGGCGAGCCTCTCCCCTACGAGTCTAACAACAGCGATAATTCTGATGCCGACATCCTCGTTTCCCCGTCAGGAACTATCTTGCACCTCTTTTGTAATCCAAATTCACTTTAACTCACCATAGTGCTAAAATGACATCGTGACAGCGATAGTACTTGCCGGCGGAAAAAGCTCACGGCTGGGACGTGACAAGGCATTAGAAAAAATAGGCGGGAAATACCTCATCGAGAGGGTCATCGACTCACTGTCACAACTGGGAGACGACATCATCGTAGTAACTGCCGCACCGAATCAACTATCCAACCTGAACGTAGAAAAGGTGCTCGATACCTATCCGCGCACCGGAGCTAAAGTAGGCCTTTGCACAGGAATAAACGCGTCATTATCTTTTTACAGCCTGGTTGTTGCATGCGACATGCCGTTCCTCAATATCGACCTGCTGCGCTACCTCCTCGATTCAGCATCAGGCTTCGATGCCGTCATCCCCAGGATCGGGGATAAGATCGAGCCGCTGCACGCCGTATACTCAAAGAACTGCATACCGATATTGGAGGAACAGATCAGTAAAGGCAAGCTGAAGATATCGGACTTATTTAATGAAATTAATGTAAGATATGTAGAGCCTGGGGAGATTGAGAGGTACGACCCGCGGCACCTCAGCCTGTTTAATATCAATTCGGAAGCTGATCTTAAACGAGCGAAGACGATTATAGAGAAGGACAGCCATGATTAGCGTCGAAGAAGCCCTGTATAAAGTACTCAGCTACATCAAAGTTCTCGACGGAGTTGAGACACCTATACTGGAATGTCTCGGGCAGGTGCTAGCCGAGAATATTTACTCTTCCGTCGACATCCCGCCGAAGGATAATTCCGCCATGGATGGCTATGCCGTCAAAGCCGCGGATATCGCCGGATCATCAGCCTCATCGCCGGTTTACCTCGATATCATAGGCGAATCGAAGGCAGGTACAATTTCAAACACCAGAGTGAAGGCGCACACCACCGTACGCATCATGACCGGCGCTACGCTGCCCAAAGGCGCCGACTGCGTGGTGCCGTTTGAAGAGACCGACGAGACCCAGCGATCAGGGCAGCCTCTGAAACAGATCGGTATTATGAGAGCTGTCGACAAAGGCAAGAACATACGTTTCGCCGGCGAGGACATCGGCAAAGGCCAGCTCGCACTGTCGAAAGGTACTATCCTGCGTCCCGCCCAAGTCGGAGTGCTCGCCTCGCTTGGATTGAAAAAGGTGAAAGTAATCCGACGCCCCGTGGTCGCAATACTTGCCACCGGAGACGAGCTGGTTGAGCTGGGGCAGCCGCTACCCGAAGGGCAAATTTACAACAGCAACAGCTACAGCTCAGCGGCGCAGGTGCTTCGCTACGGCGGCATCCCCAAGGTTCTCGGTATCGCCAGGGATACAGAGAAAGACCTGACTAAAAAGATCAGGGAAGCGCTCTCTGCCGACATGCTGCTCACCACCGGCGGCGTCTCCATGGGCGACTATGACCTGGTGAAAGACATACTAGCTAAACAGGGCGAGATATCATTCTGGAAAGTGCGCATGAAGCCGGGCAAGCCGCTGGCCTTCGGCACGATCAAAGGCGTGCCGCACCTTGGTTTGCCGGGGAACCCCGTAAGCTCGATGATAACGTTCGAGCTGTTCGCCCGGCCTGCTATGCTCAAGATGATGGGCAGAACGAACCTGACTAGGCCGACGGTCGATGTGATAATGGAAAGCCGCATCAAGAACAGCGACGGCCGCCGCATCTTCGCCAGGGCCATTGTGCGCAAAGAAGGCGACCGATTATATGCGAAAACGACCGGGCCGCAGGGCTCCGGCATACTGACATCGATGTCGATGGCCAACGCGCTGGTCATCGTGCCCGAGAATGTCGCTGCCGTTAAAGAGGGCGACAGTTTACAGGCTATAATGCTCGACGATGAACAGTAGAAGAGGTGCCCGTCCGGTACCGGAAGGACCGGGGTTTTAGGGGTATCCCCCAATTTCCAAAGTCCCCCAAAGCATGGGGGACTAACAGGGGGTTGGATAACGATTTCCTGTCATACTTAGGAAGCATGCGACCGAAGGATCTTGTCGAGATTCTTCACTCCGTTCAGAATGACACGTTTGTAAAGAGGTGCAGGATTCTTCCTGCCGGGGTTTTAGGGGTGTCCCCTATCCTTTTTTAATATCCCCCATGATTGGGGGATATAGGGGGTTGATTATAACTGTGCCCTCACAATTACATGTAAATCAACTCGATGATGTTTAAGGAGTGTATGATATGTTACCAGTTGTTTCTATAGTAGGCCAGGGGAAATCCGGCAAGACAACCCTGATCGAAAAGCTAATACCGGAATTTAAGTCCCGCGGCTACCGTGTGGCAACAGTTAAGCACACACACCAGGACCTGGAGCTGGACACCCCGGGCAAGGACAGCTGGCGCTACGCCCAGGCCGGCAGCGATGCAGTTTTCATCAGCACTCCCAAAAACCTGGCGCTGATAGAATCACTGGAGCAGGATGCTTCGATCAAGGATATCGTGCGTTTGATGGGCGCCGATTTCGATCTGCTGATAGTCGAAGGGTTCCACGACGCTCACGTACCAAAGATAGAGGTGCACCGCAAAGAGACGGGCAAGGAGCTTAGGTGCAAACCCGAAGAGCTCAGAGCAATCGTCACCGACAAGAAACTTGATGTAGAGTTGCCTCAATTCAAGCTGGACGACGCAGCCGGCATTGCCGACTTTATAGAGAGCAAACTCATAGGCAAGCGCAACGATGAGACGACTCTGTTCGTGAATGGACAGCCGATCACGCTTAATCGCTTCGCTCAGGACATCGTCGGCGGCTCTATCTTGGGAATGGTTTCTACCCTCAAAGGCGTAGGAGATATTAAGAGCATTGAGGTAACCTTTAGGAAGAAGGTTGGCTAAAACACAATCTCGAACTGCCGATATTTACCACTGTATTCCCCCCACTCCACATCCACCCGCTCGACATGAGCTGCCCGCGGCCCTGCTTTCAGCTTAGCTATGAGCTGTTGCAGGTTTTCCTTCTCCCCCTCAGCCACCACCTCAACGTTGCCATCGTCCAGATTTCTAGCATAGCCAGTGAGCCCGATCGACTCAGCATGACGCTGCGCAAAATAGCGGTAGTTAACACCCTGCACTATACCATACACCACAACGCGGAAAGCGGAGCGATTCGACATTCTATTTACCTGCTTTGTAATGGACCGGTACGATGCGGACAGAGATGGCAATCCTCCAGGATAACCTGCGCACGCGCCGCCCGATCCTCAAGTTCTCCGCTGCGATAAAGCGTCAGATATGACGGCACTATTCCTCGAGTTTTTCTTTCTTACCGCGCTTGATGACCTCAACAGGCGCAGGAGCTAAGACAACAGGACTGATTATAGTAGCAGCCTTCTTACTATCTTTCTTCTGTTTTTTAGCTTCCTTATGACTTTTGTCTCTACTTCCCATATGCAACCTCCTGCTAAACAGGTTACCATACGAGGAATCAACTTGACAAGGCGAAACCATATTGTTACAATCCACGATTGGAACCAGTTCCAAATTTTTTGTTTTTAAGGCCCCGTAGTGTAGCGGTCAAACACGCCGCCCTGTCAAGGCGGAGATCGAGGGTCCGAATCCCTTCGGGGCCGCCATCAAAACAGGAGGGTCCCTTTATGACAGTAGATAAGCTGATAAGCACCGCAAAAAAAGAAGGGCGGACCGCCCTTACTGAAATCGAATCGAAGAAAATCCTGACCGGAGCCGGAATAGAGTGCACGGAGATAAAGCTGGCCAAGACCAGCAAAGAGGCCATCACTGCCGCTAAAAAATTCGGCTTCCCGGTAGCTCTGAAGATAGTGTCACCTAATATATTGCATAAAACAGACATCGGCGGCGTAAAACTCAACCTCAGCAGCGAAGAAGAAGTAGGTCAGGCTTTCGACGAAATTATCGGCGCAACCAAGAAGCATAATCCCAAAGCTAAAATAGACGGCGTTTCAGTGCAGCCCATGGCAAGGCCTGGAATTGAAGTCATCATCGGCATGAACAAGGACCAGCAATTCGGACCGGTCCTGATGTTCGGGCTGGGCGGCATCCTGGTAGAAGTGCTGAAGGACGTATCATTTAGAATTGTTCCGCTAACCAAGCGCGATGCCAGAGAAATGATAAAGGAAATCAAGGGATATCCAATCCTGCAGGGTTACCGAGGACATGAACCGGCCAATATAGAAATACTGGAGGACATCCTGCTTAAGGTATCCGAATTTGTTGAAAATCAACCGGAGATCAAAGAGCTTGATATTAACCCCATATTTGCTTACCGCGATAGTGCACTGGCCCTCGATGCACGGATAATCCTCGAACCCTGAGATAACAGGTTGGAAAATACGATGAAGCGCCTTGAACGAGCGTTCAACCCTCGCTCGGTGGCGGTTGTGGGAGACAAGATGGCGCTGGGCTATATGTGGCTTAAAAGCCTGGCACACTTCCAGGGCAAACTATACTCGGTACAGATCGACGAAAGAGAATTCCCCGGCATAGCATCACTAGGCGTTAAAAACTACCTCAGGCTGCAGGACATTCCGGACGAGATCGACTATGCCGTTATTGCCGTGCCGAACACCGTCACACCCCGGATCATACGCGACTGCATCGATAAGAACGTCGGTGCGGCGGCCCTCTTCACTTCCGGGTTCGCCGAATCCGGCACCGACGAAGGACGCAAGCTTCAGGATACAATAGCCAAAATAGCTCGCGACGCTGATTTCAATCTAATAGGGCCAAACTGCATGGGTATTTATAATCCGCGCATCGGCCTCAGCCACTCCATGGATCAGATGTATGGCCGCAGCGGCAATGTGGCCTTCATATCCCAGAGCGGCACACACGCGACATTCTTCTCACTCGGCGGCCCGATCAATGGAATATACATCTCAAAATCGGTGAGCTACGGCAACGCCGCGGTGCTGGA
>CAYGXY010000059.1:0-3827 GCA_964354045.1 uncultured Dehalococcoidales bacterium | reverse complement strand
ATGTGCTGAAGAAGATAAACGAGATCAGGGAGGCCATCGGCGTCATCGAAAGCTACGGCCGGGAACAGCTTAACAGTAAGGAAGACTCCCACAGGGTGGGAAAGCCGCACAGCTATACCGACGCCATCGTCCTGCCCGTCTTTTTTTCGGATTCGATCGTGCTCGTCTCCGAGGATGATTCCAAGGCGTGCGCCAGGAAGATCGTGATGCTGGCCGCATGGCTCATGTACAAATCGCTGACTAACGGCCTGCCGATCAAGGGCGCGCTGGCATACGGGGAGCAGACCGCGGATTTTGAAGAATCGCTCCATGTCGGGCGCCCATTGATAGATGCCTACATGCTTCAGGAGGAACTGCATATGTACGGCGCGGTTCTGCACCACTCGATGGAGGGTTACCTCAAGGAAAACAACATGGTCAGCTATATAAATGAGAGCAAAAGATTCCTCTGCCGCGGCCAGGTTCCACTAAAAGACTGCAACGTGGTCCACTATTGCGTGGACTGGCCGGGCGTTTTCCGCTTCTATCATCAGGACCCATTGGCGAATATATCTGAGCAGTCGGGCAAGGTCTCCGGCAGCGTCAGGCTTTACGTTGATAATACGCTCCGGTTTGTGAAAAAGGTTGAAGCCAGTTCGTCCAAGAAAGTCGGCGCGGAGCCCAGCAAGCGTAAGATGGTGGATATCTTGCAATTCAAGTTCGGGAGCCAGGTTTACGGTAAGGGATGACGACGCGTCCTGATCGTGGCATCGTGTCGGATGGAACCCTGGCAGCAGGGCGCGGGAGCCGGTTTAAAAACAGCAATATGCATAAAGTGCAAGTTACCCTATTGCATTTATTAAAATTCTGTAGTATCCTCGTGCCAGTGGCTTGATCAAGGTTACCAAGTTCGACCGGCAACCCCGCAGAGTTTCTCTCCAAATCATCTCTCGAAATCAGGGTTTAGCACAGTACATTGGATGACCAAGTTCAGCACAGTATTTGAAGAAAGGAGGTCATCCAATGAGCTTCACCGATAAACAACTGCAATGCAACGATTGTGGGAAAAGTTTTACCTTTGGCGCTGAAGAGCAGGAGTTCTTCGCACAGAAGGGCTATACCAACGAGCCGAAGCGTTGCCCGGAATGCCGAGCAGCCAAGAAGCAGGAAAGCGGCGGCCGCGGTGGTTATGGCACGCGCAGACAGATGTATCCTGCAGTGTGCGCCACATGCAACAAGGCTACCGAAGTTCCCTTCGAGCCTCGTGGAGACAGGCCAGTATATTGCAGCGCATGCTACAATGCCGCTGGCGGTGGTTCTAACAGAACCAGGAGATAACCTTAAAAAAGAAGGTTAACCAAGAGGCCGGGAGTTAATCTCGGCCTCTTTTTTTGACCTGTCATTCTGAACGTAGTGAAGCATCTCGACGAAATCCTTCGGCGGCTTTGCGCCTCAGGATGACATGATATTGGCAGACCAATGGCAGGAAGAATCTACTTGTTTAGCGAGGGAGAATTAAAACTTCGGGAATCGGAGGCATTGACTGGAGAAATGGGGGAGTAAAATTATGCGCGGCATCGAGCTTGGCTCGGGGCGGGAATTGTGAAGATGATTATTCCTCTTGCTCAATCTTATCAAGATCGACGCGATGCTTCATTATCTTCATATTGCAGCGGTGGTACTCTTTGCACCATTCCTGGCATTGCTCTGCGTACTGCTTTTCGCTGTAGGCGCAGTTGCAGAACTCGCAAACGTGGTATACCTTGCCGTTTTTCTGTACTTCTTTCACCAAGTCCCCCTCCTGTTCTCAGCTACAACTATAGAGGATTGTGCAATTATACGTCTAATTATCGTGGGGCGCAATACACGACTGCACGAATAATGTCGAATCATGCTTCTGCGTAGATTTTAAAAACGGCTGTAAATGGTTATAATTTGTCAGCAGATATATAAGAAGAGGGTGGTGCATATGGAATTGATGGATGCGATAAAGGGAAGGCGAAGCATTCGTAAATACAAACCTGACCCCGTCAGCGATAAAGATCTGGAGACGATACTTGAGGCGGCACGCTGGGCGCCGTCCTGGGCTAACAGTCAGGTCGTGCGCTGGATAGTGGTCAAGGATCATGATACCAAGCTGAAGCTGGCCGAGACCCTTTCATCCACCAACCCGGCCAACGATGCCATGCGCACGGTCCCAGTGGTGCTTGTCCTCTGCGCCGAGACCGGTCGGGCTGGCATCAAGAAGGGGGAGGCTGTCACGGACAAGGGGGACTGGTTCATGTTCGATGCGGCGCTGGCGGTGCAGAACCTTACCCTGATGGCGCATGCGCTGGGACTGGGCACCGTGAATATCGGTTACCTGGATGCCAGGAAAGCAGAGCAGATACTTCAAATGCCGGCCGGGGCCCGCGTTGTCGAGCTGATACCGCTGGGATATCCTAATGAACAGCCCAGAGGGCCTGGTCGCAAGGAGCTCAGTGAGATCGTTTACCATGAGAAGTATGGGCAGAAATAGCCATCGAATAACCTTGCGACATCCTTGGTCGATCTGCTAAATAATCGATCGGCGGTCTAACCGACAGACCCTGCCTCTCTCAGTTCCTTGATGCGATGGGCGCTGTAGCCTATTTCACGCAGTATTTCATCCGTATGCTGCCCGAAACTGGTGGCCCAGTTCCTAACCTCAACCGGAGAGTCGGAGAGCTTGTGCATGGAGCCGATCTGCTTGAGATGGCCCACAACGGGGTGCTCAGAGTCCAGAATCATTCGTCTTGCGATCAATTGAGGGTCGGATTCCACCTCATCGATGCCAAGCACCGGCGCAAAGCATGTCTCTTCATACATCAGCAGGTCTACCCATTCATCGCGGTTTTTAGACTGGAATTTATCTTTAAAGAATTCAAACATCTCGTCCCGCTTGGCGCCCTCATCGAACTGATCGGGTATGAATTCCTCGCAACCTAGAAGTTTGCAAAGGGTAGCAAAGAACTTAGGCTCCAGCGTGGCGATGGCGACGTACTTCTTATCCTTTGTTTCGTATACGGAGTACCACGGATATTTCCCGTTCCAGATGGTTTCACCCTTCTGCGGGACGATGCCGTGCTTGTATAAATACGGGTTGATCTGTACAGATGTCACCTCCGTTATCGCGTCCGTAATGGAGACGTCCAGGAACTGGCCCTTCCCCGTCCGCTCCCGCGCCAGCAATGCCGACAGGATGCTGATTCCGGCAGACATGCCTCCAGTCCAGTCAGCGACCACTGTGCCCGGTATAGAGGGCTTACCTCCCTTTGGCCCGGTAAGGCCAAGTAAACCGCTGATGGCTATGTAGTTCAGTTCATGCCCGACCAGGTCGCGATACGGGCCATCCTGCCCGTAACCGGATAAGGACACATATACTATGCGTGGGTTAACCTTCTGGAGTGCATCATAGTCGATGCCCAGGCGCTTGACCACACCCGGACGGAAGCCCTCCATCATGACATCGGCGCTCTTGACCAGGTCCATAAAGACATCTTTACCGGCTTTTGTTTTCAGATTGACGCCGAATGTCCGGCAATTACGCAAGCCGGGCCACTGATCGAATACCATCATAGCCAGCGCGCCGTGATCCCCCTGGTTTACGTCGGAGATCCTGATTACATCGGCACCCAGGTCGCTCAGCATCTCGGTGCAGAATGCACCAGGGCCTATCCAGCACATGTTCATTATCTTTATTCCATCAAGGGCTAACTTCGTTGTTCCCATGCTTACTCCTCTTTCAGATAGAGAATCGATTAATACTTGAGGCTGTGGATGGGGAAGACCATGCGTTTGATTTCGTCCACGCTTTGCTTGGCGAACTG
>CAYGXY010000058.1:0-3695 GCA_964354045.1 uncultured Dehalococcoidales bacterium | reverse complement strand
ATTTACAGGTAAGGCCGCAATATTCGAGTGGTCGCCACTGTCATCATAAGGGTTGGTCGGATATTGATTGTCATTGCGAGGAGCGTAGCGACGCGGCAATCTCGTCATTTGTGTGATATGACTTAGTAGGAGATTGCTTTGCTCGCAATGACGCGATGTGATGTAGGGCGGGCTATGCCCGCCTATGAGTGGTGCATCCTATATTTGTCACTGCAGCTACTATACCAGCCCCGCTGCCTTGCGCACCTGCTGACGGACGTTGAGGTGCATCTTGAGCGGTTCCGCTAAACCGTCGGCGTCGGCCAGCCACTGGAATTTGCCACGTCCTTTTTGGGATTCGACGAATCGTTTTGCTTCCTCGCGGCCGCCTTGCATCCATGCGTCGAGCGCGGGCTTGAGGTCGGAGATATCGGTCGACGCCAATCCCATCGTGGCGTATGCCAGGGCGTGCTCGTTGCCGTTGTAGGCCACGGCCAGCCCGCCGGGGAGGTGCACAGTCTCCAGCATCCTTGAGTCGGTGATGCTGTCGCCTATGACGACGCATTGTTCGGGGAAGACGCCGCGCAGACGGGAGGTGTTCCTCAGCGCCGCCGCCTTCTTGCGACCTCCCATCGGCTTTATCTCGCGAATGGCCTTGCCGAAGGCTGTCTGCGCAAGCTCTTTTCTGAAAAAGCCTTCGAATCGCAGTTTGATATGTTTGTCTTCAGCATCCTTCATATTGAGGATTTCGCCCTCGAAAGCGGCAATACGTGAGTAGTCGTCCTTGGTCACAAGGCTTTTTATCCGTTCGAGTGGGAATAAGGTGCAATCGAGGTTCTCGCGGGGGATGCCTACCCGATGCATTATGCGGCTGGCGTATTGTTCATAAGCAGTGCTGATGCAGAAGATGTGCCAGCCGGCAAGGATCTTGATAAGTTCTTTCGCACCGTCGACGATTGTGGCCTCATCGGCCAGCTTCGCGATGCCGGCTGAGGTGATACCGTGATGTATAAGGAAGGGGGCGATAATGGCTAGATCGTCGCCGGGGTCATAGTAATCGTCTTCTTCGTACGTTCGCTGGCGGTCGTAGCGCCGGACGGCATCCATTATCGCGCTGCCGTTGGGGATGAGGTTCATCAGTGCTCTGGTGTTGTCGTGTATCGATAGCGGTCCTTCCATATCGAAGAAGATGAGATTCATTCGGAAAGGGCCCCTTTGACTTTCTTATCGATCTCCTTGGTCAAATCGTATCCTTTTATGGGCTTGCTTTTGCTGTCTACCACCCTGTCCCCGTCTATTTTAATTTTACCTTCAGTGAACACTTTTATCGTCGATATGATCAGTGGTATCTCCCTTGCAGCCCCATGTCTTCTTATCTCGGCGAACAGGGGATTCCTCTCTCTCTCATGTTTCTGTATCTCATAAAGGGGAAGCTTTTTAATTTCATTCCAGTATCGGTCGAACGGTTTACCCCTGATGGGAAATTTGCAGTAGCTGACGGTAGGTCCGCCGTCGAGTATCGGCGTGACCAGATGCATCATGGCACCAGTTTCTTTGGCTTTTGTTTCTATTAAATTCCAGATGACTTCCTGCCATGTGCCTACCGGGCCGCCGGGCGCCGCTGGGTGCAGGTTGATCATCGGGTATTTATTGCACATGTCTTTACCTAAAACAAGCATATATCCGGCCAGTACGCCCAGATCGAATGGATAGGGCTCCAGTTTCTGAATAACCTCTGCTTCGAATTGCGTTCGCCAATCGCCGGTATTGCCCTGTTTATACTGATTGGATGATACGCAGACGAGGGGTATGCTGTAGCTGTTTACCAGCTTCATGAATTCATCGCTGCCCTCGTGCTCCCCCTGTACGCGATTGCAGAAGACGAAGGCTATCTCGGCCTTTATATCCCCTCTGATTATGCTGTTTAATGTCGATCTCAGGAGATTGCGTGAGCCCTCGCCCCTGCCTGTAGAAAACCACCCGATTCTGTATGGCTGCTGCATTTCAAACCTTCCTTATTCTTGCCCAGCTGCTGCTTATATGTACCCAGAGTGAGGATGAGCGCCCTACGATCTTCCCCTGCGCCAGTGCATTGCGGAAGCCATCCTTTCCGTCGAAATCGGGCATTTCCACATATGTCTTCCCGATCTCGTCCGGCGTGTGGGCGTCGCTTCCGGCGCTTGCCAGAAGCTTGTGCTGCACCGCGAACTGCCGGGCCATGGTGTTGTGGCGACGATTAAGGGCACGCGCGTTGAATGTTTCTATTATGTCAACTTCAGGCAATATCTCGTCTAATGAGCTACGCTCTATAGCTGAGCCGCGCAGTGTATCGAACGGATGCGGGACACAAACCAGGCCCCCCTGCTCTTTGATAAGCCTTACGGTCTCCAGCACGGGGAGTTTTCCCGGTATCTCTTCACTTAAAAAATAACCGATGACCTCGCCGTCCTTTGTGTGAATCTCGCTGCTTATGATCACTTTGAATGGGGCGACGCGTTTTAACTCGATGGCTCCGGCTATGGTGTTATGATCTGTTATTGCGATACAGTCTATCCCGGCTTTCTTGCAGCGGGATATGATCTGGTCTGGGGTCGTTTTCGAATCGGGCGAGTACATGGTATGAATGTGGAGGTCGCACCTCATTAAGCAGATTCCTCGCTTTCCTCATCCTTTTCGAACATGGTCTGCACCTCGCTCAACTTGAGCTCAGCTTTATTCAGGCTCTCGTGGCATGTCTTTGCCAGGGCAGCTCCCTCCTCGAACAAGGCGAGCATTTCCTCCAGGTCCATACCGCCTTTTTGCAGTGCTTCGGTTATCGCTTCAAGCCGCTTCAGTGCTTGTTCGAAGGAAAGCTCTTTTTTCATGACTGCAATCCCTTCTTCGATCCGGTAACGCGGCTGTTGAACTGGCCGTCGCTGACCTGTACCTTTATCATATCGCCGCGTTCCACCTGTGAGATATTGGAGATAACTTCACCGTTCGCATGGCTCTGAACCAGCGCATAGCCGCGTTCCAGCGTTGCCAGCGGGCTCAGCGAGTACAGTTTCAGCTCCTGCCCGCGGAGCTTTTCAATATTTACGGATATTCCGTTCTTGACTTGAGTCGATATCGTTGCGGAGAGGTCGTCCGCATGCTGGCGGTGCCGTTGGATGCTGTTGGAAAGTGATGCCGCTATCGTTGCGATATAGTTTTGCAGGCGCGTCTCGATCTCGTCGCGGTGCGGCACTGCCAGTTCGGCGGCGGCGGATGGCGTCGGTGCCCGCTTATCGGCGACGAAATCGGCTATGGTGAAATCGGTATCATGGCCCACGCCGCTGATCACCGGGGCTTTACTGGAATAGATAGCGCGGGCTACCTTCTCATCGTTGAAGGCCCACAGATCCTCGATGGAGCCTCCGCCGCGCGCGATAATAATTAAGTCTATATCTCCCCTGTCGTTAAGGGCATTCAGGGCGTTTATGATCCCGGGGACTGCGCTTTCACCCTGTACGGTCGTAGGCGCCAGCACCAGCTCGACCAGGGGATAACGCCTGCTGATGATATTCGTAATATCGTGGAGCACGGCGCCGTCCGGAGATGTCACAATACCGATTTTTTCAGGAAATGCCGGCAGATGGCGTTTACGTGCGGGCTCGAAAAGGCCTTCCTCCGCCAGCTTGGCTTTGAGCCTCTCGAATTCCATGTGAAGTATGCCTACTCCCGTGGGCTGGATCATA